>NZ_JBFAGV010000002.1:0-60866 GCF_040653855.1 Streptomyces sp. NPDC050856
GGTTGATAGGCCGGATATGGAAGCCCAGTAATGGGTGGAGTTGACCGGTACTAATAGGCCGAGGGCTTGTCCTCAGTTGCTCGCGTCCACTGTGTTAGTTCTGAAGTAACGAACTCCCATGTGCTGGTTGAGTTCTCTATTTCATAGTGTTTCGGTGGTCATAGCGTTAGGGAAACGCCCGGTTACATTCCGAACCCGGAAGCTAAGCCTTTCAGCGCCGATGGTACTGCAGGGGGGACCCTGTGGGAGAGTAGGACGCCGCCGAACAATTTTTGAGCCTCGGTCCCCGGACATTACTGTCCGGGGACCGAGGCATTTCTGCGTTCCGGGCCCGAAACCCCGTCTCCATGGTGGAGGGGGGCTTTTCTGCTTTCACCGGCTGGCTGCCGGATCAGAGTCGGCCTGCGGCCTTCAGAGCCAGATAGGCATCGGCCAGAGCAGGTGCGAGGGTGTCCGGGGTGGCGTCCACGACCGTCACGCCGAGGCGCTGGAGCTGTTCCGACGTACGGCGGCGCTGAGCCTGAGCCTGGGTGCCGGCGGCGGCCTCGTACACCGCGTCGACAGTGCCCCGGGCCCGGGACATCTCGTCGGTGTGCGGGTCCGACACAGCGGCGACCACAACGGTGTGACGCTGGGTGAGCTGAGGAAGTACCGGGATCAAGCCCTCTTCGACCGGCGCCGCCTCCAGGTTCGTGAGCAGAACGATCAGCGAACGGCGTGGGGCACTGGTCAGGGCCGTCGCGCTGAGTCCCCGCGCGTCCGTCTCGACGAGCTCGGGCTCGAGCGGAGCGAGGGCGTCGACCAGGGCGGGGAGCAGATCCCCGGCGGAGCGGCCCTGGACCCGCGCCCGCACTCGACGGTCGTAGGCCAGCAGGTCCACCCGGTCGCCGGCGCGTGCGGCGAGCGCGGCCAGCAGAAGGGCCGCGTCCATGGCGGCGTCGAGGCGTGGCACGTCGCCCACACGGCCGGCCGATGTACGGCCGGTGTCGAGCACGACCAGGATGTGCCGGTCGCGCTCCGGACGCCAGGTGCGGACAGCCACCGTTGTCTGCCGGGCCGTGGCCCGCCAGTCGATCGAGCGGGTGTCATCACCGGGCACGTACTCGCGGAGACTGTCGAATTCGGTCCCTTCCCCGCGGGTGAGCACGCTCGTGCGTCCGTCCAGCTCACGAAGCCGGGCCAGCCGCGACGGCAGGTGCTTGCGGCTGGTGAAGGGCGGCAGCACCCGGACCGTCCAGGGGACCCGGTGACTGCCCTGGCGGGCCGCCAGCCCGAGAGGACCGTAGGAGCGCACGGTGACGCGCTCGGCGTGCCGGTCGCCGCGTCGGGTGGGCCGGAGCACCGTGGTGAGGCGACGCCGTTCCCCGGCCGGGACGGTTACGGCGTGACGGGAGGCGGCCAGGTCCCCGCCGGGGAGCCAACTGCTGGGCGGCCAGGCGTCGCGGACCTGGGCGCGCAGGGTCCGACGCGAGGGATTGCCGATGGTGAGTTGCACGTCGGCGCTGTCACCCAGTCGAACGCTTGTGTCACCGGTTCGGGTGAATCGCAGCGTTCGTACTGGCGCAGCGAGCGCGTAGTCGCACAGAATTGCGAGTGAGAGAGGGGCGTTGACGGCGAGCATCCCCGTCCAGCTGGGGGCGAGGATGCCGACGGGGAGAGAGCCCAGGGCGGCGAGTAGCGCGGTGCGTCCGGTGAGGGCCACGGGTCATCGCCTCAGCGGGGGACGGGGACGTGGGCGAGGATCGACGTGATGACGGAATCGGGGGTGACCCCCTCCATTTCCGCCTCGGGTCGCAGCTGGACACGGTGGCGAAGAGTGGGGAGTGCCAGGGCTTTCACATCATCCGGGATGACGTAGTCCCGGCCGGTGAGCCAGGCCCAGGCGCGGGCGGTGGAGAGAAGAGCGGTGGCTCCTCGCGGGGAGACACCGAGCGTGAGTGAGGGGGATTCACGAGTGGCACGGCAGATATCGACGACGTAGCCGGCGATTTCGGCGGAGACCGATGTCTTGGCGACTGCGGCGCGAGCGGCCTCCAGGTCCGCGGGGCCGGCGACTGGGCGTACGCCGGCAGCCTGCAGGTCTCGGGGGTTGAAGCCTTCCGCGTGGCGGGTAAGGACGCTGATCTCATCCTGGCGTGAGGGCAGAGGAACCGTCAGCTTCAACAGGAACCGGTCCAGTTGTGCCTCGGGGAGGGGGTAGGTGCCCTCGTACTCGACCGGATTCTGGGTGGCGGCGACCATGAACGGGTCGGGCAGGGGGCGGGGTGTGCCGTCGACCGTGACCTGCCGCTCCTCCATGGCCTCCAGCAGCGAGGACTGCGTCTTGGGCGGGGTGCGGTTGATTTCGTCGGCGAGCAGGAGGTTGGTGAAGACCGGGCCGGGCTGGAAGGAGAACTCGGCGGTGCGCGCGTCGTAGACGAGCGATCCGGTGACATCGCTCGGCATCAGGTCGGGGGTGAACTGCACGCGCTTGGTGTCCAGTTCGAGCGACGTGGCAAGCGCCCGGACGAGCAGCGTCTTGGCGACACCGGGGACTCCTTCGAGGAGGACGTGGCCTCGGCAGAGAAGTGCGACGACGAGTCCGGTGACAGCGGGGTCCTGCCCGACCACGGCCTTCCCGATCTCGGTGCGCAGAGCCTCCAGCGAGGCGCGGGCGCGGTCCGAGTTCTCAGCGGTCTCGGGGGTCGGGGCGGTCATGAGCTACGTACCTCTCGTTCGAGGGCGTCGAGTTGGTCGGCCAGGAGGATGAGTGCGGTGTCGTCGGCGGGGGCCGGGCCGAAGAGCAGGCCCCGGAGGTCCTGGTCGCCCGGGGCGATCCGGTCGGACACGGCGGGCAGCAGGGAGTCGGGGGAGTGGGCTTGTGTCGAGGGGACGCCCAGGAGTGAGGCGAGCCGGGTGCGGGTCGCGGTGCGCAGGACGGTGGCCGCGCGGTCGCGGGCGTTGGTTCTGCGGTAGAGGCGGGCTCGGCCCTCGGTGGATTCGGACGCCCGGATGGCCACCGGCAGCCGTTCCGCCACCAGGGGGCCGAGACGGCGAGCACGCCAGACGGCGGCCAGGACGGCGGCCAGGGCGAGCTGGAGTGTCCCCCACAGCCAGCCGGAGGGGATGAGACCGAGGAAGTCCTCTTCGGTGCTTTCGTTCCCGCTGTCACTGCCGTCACCGCCGCCTTCGGAGGCGGAGGGATCACTGAGCGAGGGGAGGTACCAGACCACATGGGGCTTGGAGCCGAGGAGCTGGAGGGCGAGCGAGGCGTTGCCCACCTTGTCGAGGCGGTTGTTGTAGAGGATGTCGGGGGAACCCAGCAGGACGGTGTCGCCGCCGGCCGGCCCCGGCACCCTGAGCATGGTGGGCAGGCCGTCGCTGAAGTAGCAGGCGTCCGTACCGGTCAACTGGGTCGAGTAGCGCTCGCCGCCGATGTCGACGCTGCCCGCCCGGCGGGCGGCGGGCAGGGAACAGCCGGGCTCGCGTGCGGAAACCGACCCGGGGGACTCCGCGGTCACCGCCGGGGCGAGCGAGTCGAGGGAGACGGGACCCGCGGCGAGCAGTACGGTGCGGCCGCCGGCGCTGTCCATGGCGTCCCGGAGCACCCCGCGCTGGTGGTCGGTCAGCAGGTCGGGTGCGGCGACGAGCAGTGTGGTGTCCGGGCCGCCGGCGCCGGTGGCCTCGCCGAGGGTGGTGACCACCCGAGTGGCGACACCGCGGTCCTTGAGGAGTTCGGCGACGGCACGGCTGCCGTGGGGGTCGGCGGAACGCGGGTCGAGCCTGCCGTGCTGTTCCCCGGAGCGCAGGAGGGCCATGACGATTCCGGCGACGACGAGGACGACGAGTGCGAGAAGTACGCCCCGGGCCCGGGCCCAGAGCTGGCCGGGGGTGAGGGAGGTGGAGGTGGCGGTGACGGTCATCCGGCCGCCTCCAAGGCCGTGCCGTCCAGCCGGGGCCTGGTCCGCTCCAGAGAGGTGTCCAGGTCCCGGAGGCGCTGGTACCCCTCGCGGTCGGCGGTGCGGCCGCCGTACGTGACGTCGTCGAAGGAGCGGGCGGCGGCGCGCAGCTCGTCCGCGTGGAAGGGCAGGGCACGGCCTGCTTCGGCGGCCGCCTCGTCTGCGGTGCGACCGGGACGGGCATCGAGGAGGGTCCGTTCCTCCAGGGACCTCACGATCGCCCGCATCCGCTCCTGGACGGCCTGGTTCCAGCGGCCGGCGGCGGCGTGCCGCTCGGCCGCGGCGCGGTGGTCCGTCGCGCTGCGCGGACCGTCGCCGAAGAGGGAGTCCGAGGCGCCCGGTGTGCGCCTCGGGGTGCCCAGCCGCCACCACAGCGCTCCCAGCAGGGCCATCACGAGCAGCACGACGACCACGATGCCCAGTGGGCCCCCGGGCCCCGGTGCGGCGTCGAAGACACCGCTGACCCACTCCCAGAAGCGGTCCAGCCCACGCTGGAGCAGGTTGGGGTCGTTCTCGTGGTACCTGGGGTCGGACAGCTCCCGCTCCGCCGCCTCACGGGCGGGAACGCGCGGAACGTCCACCGGTACGTCGTCGTCCGCGCCGCTCAGCGGCCCTGCCGTCGCGGCGCCCCCCGTGATCGCCACCGCATCAGCTCCTGGGGGCGGTGTCGTCCGGGGAGGGGGAGCCGTAACCGGGCACACCTGCCGCGCGGGCCAGTTCCAGGTCCAGGGCCTCGCGGCGGATGCGCTGGTCCACGTACAGCAGTACGGAGACGCCGGAGGAGATCGGGTAGGTGATCGCGGCGGCGATCACGGCGCCGACCCCGGTGATGATCAGGAACGGCCAGCCGAACTCAGGGTTCGTACCGGCGAACAGCTCACCCACGCCCTCGCCGTCCACCAGGTACGCGATGACGGCGAAGGGAATCGCGATGATCACCGTCACCAGGAACATCAACAGCATGGTGAGCGCCAGGATGCCGAAGACGCGCCACCAGGCACCCTGGACGAGCTTCGCCGACCGCCGCAGGGACGCCCTGACGCCCTGCCGTTCCAGCATCAGGGCCGGGGAGGAAAGACTGAACCGGATCATCAGCCAGAGGATGACCACGCCGGAGGCGAGGCCGCCCAGGGTGATCAGCACGACTCCCGCCGTGGAGCCGCCGATCAGCAGGCCGGGCAGCAGGCCCACGGCCATGATGCCGATGCTCAGCAGGGTCAGCAGCAGGGTCAGGGCGAGCAGCTGCGGCAGCCGTGGGCGTGCCTCGCGCCAGGCGTCGGAGAGGGTCACCGGGCGGCCCAGGACCGACCGGCTGATCACCACGGTGAGCAACGCGGTGGTGATGAGCGTGCCGATGAGAGTGACGACCGAGGTCAGCGCCAGGGTGATCAGACTGACCTGCGCGGACTCGACGGCCTGCGAGAGGGCTTGCGCGGGGGTCGGGTCGGGATCGATCTTCGGCGGGGCCGGGGCGACATAGCGCTGAAGGAGGATCTCACCGATCTGGGTGAGCACCGACACGGTGATCGTCAGGCCCAGCACCGCGCGCCAGTGGGCGCGCAGGGTCGACACCGCACCGTCCAGGATCTCGCCCACACCCAGTGGGCGCAGCGGGATGACGCCGGGCTTGGCGGCCGGTGGCCTTCCCCAGCCGCCCTGCTGGTGACCGCCGCCCCAGCCCGGTGCGGGCGCCGGGGGCGGGACCGGACCGGACGGGCCGGACGCGGTCGGCGGGGACCACTGACCGGCCGGAGGCTGGTCCTTGGACCACTTGACGGCCGAACCGTGCTCATCGGCGGGTTCGGCGGGCCGCGGGACGTCGGCGCCCTGGCCCTCGGACGGGGCAGATCCGGGCGAGGCCCAGCCCGGAGTGTCGTTCACGGTCGTCCACCTCGTGGATTGGTCGCGGGGCCGGCTCGAGGAGCCCGCCCGGTCACGGTGCCGGGCCGCCCGGTGGGACGGCAGGCTGGCTGCCATCGTGCCACGCGCCGCCCGCCGCCGGGCCTGAGCCCGTATCTCCTTGGCACCTTCATTGTCGGAGGCTCAGCGGGCAGACTGGGCGGATGGCTGATCAGTACGCACAAACTGCCGCTCCGACCGAGCCGCCCGAGCTGCCCGCACTGCGCTGGGAGGAGCCACCGGAAGGGCCGGTGGTGGTGCTCCTGGACCAGACACGGCTGCCCGCCGAGGAGGTCGAGCTGGTCTGCACGGACGTACCGGCGCTGGTCGGGGCGATCCAGAGCCTGGCCGTCCGGGGAGCGCCGCTGCTGGGCATCGCCGGTGCCTACGGCGTCGCGCTGGCCGCCGCGCGGGGGTACGACGTGGACGAGGCCGCCGCCCTGCTGGCCGGTGCGCGGCCCACCGCGGTGAACCTCGGGTACGGCGTCCGGCGCGCGGCCGGTGTGTACCGGGCTGCGCTCGGCGGGGGCGCCGACTCCCGGGAAGCGGCCGAGGCCGCGCTGGCCGAGGCCCGGGAGCTGCACCGGGAGGACGCCGAGGCCAGTGCGCGGATGGCGGGCCACGGCCTGGCGCTGCTGGACGAGCTGCTGCCCGGAGGCAGCCACCGCATCCTGACGCACTGCAACACCGGCGCGCTGGTCTCGGGTGGTGAGGGCACCGCGTTCGCCGTGGCGCTGGAGGCACACAGGGCGGGCCGGCTGCGCAGGCTGTGGGTGGACGAGACCCGGCCGCTGCTGCAGGGTGCCCGCCTCACGGCGTACGAGGCGGCCCGCAACGGTCTGGCGTACACCCTGCTCACCGACAACGCCGCCGGGTCGCTGTTCGCGGCGGGGGAGGTGGACGCGGTACTCATCGGGGCCGACCGGATCGCCGCCGACGGGTCGGTGGCCAACAAGGTGGGCAGCTATCCGCTCGCGGTGCTGGCCAAGTACCACCATGTGCCGTTCGTCGTGGTGGCGCCCACCACGACGATCGATCCCGACACTCCCGACGGCGCCTCCATCGAGGTGGAGCAGCGGCCCGGCCACGAGGTGACGGAGCTCACTGCCCCGCCCCAGATCGCGGTCGCCGGAGTGGCGGCCGGCGGCGGGCTGCCGGTGGCGCCGCTCGGAACGCAGGCGTACAACCCGGCCTTTGACGTCACGCCGCCGGAACTGGTGACCGCGATCGTCACCGAGCTGGGCACGGTGTCGCCGGTGACCGGCGCAGGAATCGCGGAGCTGTGTGCCAGGTCACGCCAGGTAACGATTAGCTAATGGGATGATGTCGAATATGAAGGGACGCGTCCTTGTCGTCGACGACGACACCGCACTGGCCGAGATGCTCGGGATTGTGCTGCGTGGAGAAGGTTTCGAGCCGTCGTTCGTAGCGGATGGTGACAAGGCACTCGCCGTGTTCCGGGAGGTCAAGCCGGATCTGGTGCTGCTGGACCTCATGCTGCCCGGACGGGACGGCATCGAGGTGTGCCGGCTCATCCGGGCCGAGTCCGGGGTGCCGATCGTGATGCTCACCGCCAAGAGCGACACCGTGGATGTGGTGGTCGGTCTCGAGTCGGGGGCGGACGACTACATCGTCAAGCCGTTCAAGCCCAAGGAGCTGGTCGCCCGCATCCGTGCCAGGCTGCGCAGGTCGGAGGAGCCCGCGCCGGAGCAGCTGACCATCGGTGACCTGGTCATCGACGTGGCGGGCCATTCCGTGAAGCGGGACGGCCAGTCGATCGCGCTGACGCCCCTGGAGTTCGACCTGCTGGTCGCGCTGGCCCGCAAGCCGTGGCAGGTGTTCACCCGGGAGGTGCTGCTGGAGCAGGTCTGGGGCTACCGGCACGCCGCCGACACCCGGCTGGTCAACGTGCATGTGCAGCGGCTGCGCTCCAAGGTGGAGAAGGACCCGGAGCGGCCGGAGATCGTGGTGACCGTCCGCGGTGTCGGTTACAAGGCAGGACCGAGCTGACATGCCCCGCGGCAGTGCTGCTCCGAAGCCCGGGGTTCCGGGAGTCCGTGCGGGGCGGGCTGCCGGGCCGGGGCCCGGGCCCTCACGCGTCGGCCGGCTGTTCCAGGACGGGGCGCCGGGCGGCCCGGTGCTCCGTCTCGTCGTGCGCTGGCTGCGCCGCCCCCTGCTGCCGGCCGTGCGGCTGTGGCGGCGCAACATCCAGCTGCGGGTGGTCGCCGGCACGCTGCTGATGTCGCTCGGTGTGGTGCTGCTGCTCGGGTTCGTCGTCATCGGGCAGGTGCGCAACGGTCTGCTGGACGCCAAGGAGAAGGCGGCGCAGAGCCAGGCGTCGGGCGGCTTCTCCGCGGCGCAGGACCAGGCGAGCGCGCCGCCCGTGCCGGGTGGTCCGGACGGCGGCACGGACGGCACGCCCGCGCGGTCGTCGCTGAACTGGCGGTCCGATCTGGTGGTGCAGCTCGCCAGCGGTGGGCAGAGCGCCTTCAACGTGGTGGCGCTGAGTTCCGACGCCGAGGGCTCGGCGCCCAGCCGCGGTGCCCGGGCGTCGGGCGGCGTGGAGCCGGTGACCAGCATCCCGGCCGGGCTGCGGGAATCGGTCGGCCAGGGGACGGGGACGTTCCAGACGTACGCCCGGATCCAGTACACCGACGGCAAGCACTCCGAGGCCGCGCTGGTGATCGGCAAGCGGCTCAACGACATCGAGGGCAATCCCTACGAGCTCTACTACCTCTTCCCGCTCACCCAGGAGGAGGAGTCGCTCTCCCTGGTCAAGACGACGCTCGCGACGGCCGGGCTGTTCGTGGTCGTCCTGGTCGGCGCGATCGCCTGGCTGCTGGTGCGGCAGGTCGTCACACCGGTACGGATGGCGGCGGGCATCGCCGAGCGGCTGTCCGCCGGCCGGCTCCAGGAGCGGATGAAGGTCACCGGTGAGGACGACATCGCCCGGCTCGGTGAGGCCTTCAACAAGATGGCGCACAACCTCCAGGTCAAGATCCAGCAACTGGAGGAGCTGTCGAGGATGCAGCGCCGGTTCGTCTCGGACGTGTCGCACGAGCTGCGCACGCCGTTGACGACCGTGCGGATGGCGGCCGACGTCATCCACGAGGCGCGTGCGGACTTCGACCCGGTGACGGCACGCTCCGCGGAACTGCTGGGCGACCAGCTCGACCGGTTCGAGTCGCTGCTCGCGGACCTGCTGGAGATCAGCCGCTTCGACGCGGGCGCGGCGGCCCTGGAGGCGGAGCCGATAGACCTGCGGCAGGTCGTACGCCGGGTGATCGGCGGGGCCGAGCCGCTGGCCGAGCGCAAGGGCGGGCGCATCGTCGTCGTGGGCGACGAGCAGCCGGTGGTCGCCGAGGCCGACGCGCGCCGTGTCGAGCGCGTGCTGCGCAATCTGGTCGTCAACGCCGTCGAGCACGGCGAGGGCCGGGACGTGGTGGTGCGGATGGCCGCCGCGGGCGGCGCCGTGGCCGTCGCCGTGCGCGACTACGGAGTGGGTCTCAAGCCGGGGGAGGCGACGCGCGTGTTCAACCGCTTCTGGCGGGCCGACCCGGCGCGGGCCAGGACGACCGGCGGTACGGGCCTCGGCCTGTCGATCGCCGTCGAGGACGCCCGGCTGCACGGGGGATGGCTGCAGGCGTGGGGCGAGCCGGGAGGCGGCTCGCAGTTCCGGCTGACACTGCCGCGTACGGCGGACGAGCCGCTGCGCGGTTCACCGATACCCCTGGAGCCTGAGGACTCGCGGCGCAACCGTGAGCGGGCCGCCGCCGAGAACGGGCAGGACGGCGGACGTCTGGCGACCGTGCCGGGGCAGGCCGCCATGGGCCGCTCGCCGATGCCGGTGTCGCCGCACGCGCCGATACCGCCCCGGCAGGGCCAGGGCGCGAGCGCCGACCCGACGGCCCTGCCCGGCAACGGCTCCCGGGTCGTGGCCCGCGGCGCGGGGGAGGCGACGGGCGACAAGGCCCCGTCGGTGCGGAACGCGGAGCGGGAGGGCACGACTCGTGGGCGCTGACCGTCGTCGGTACAGCGGTGGACGTACGGCGCGGGGGGCGGCGCTGCTCGGCTGCGGCGCGCTGCTCGCGGGGTGCGCGTCGATGCCGGACAGCGGGGACGTGGCCGCCGTGAAGGCGTCCACTCCGGGCGACTCCCAGGTCCGGGTGTACCCGGTGCCGCCCCGGGAGAACGCGGAACCGGACGAGATCGTCAACGGTTTCCTGGAGGCGATGACCGGTGACGACCCCGGGTTCGCCACGGCCCGTACCTACCTGACCAAGCAGGCGGCGCAGAGCTGGAAGCCCGAGGAGCGCACCACGGTGCTCGCCGCGGCGCCCGATCCCAAGCCGGGCCACACCACCAGCAAGGAGGCGCCCGGCCTCGTCTACCCCTTGTACGGCCAGCAGATCGCGATCGTGGACAGCCGGCACGCCTACACGCCGACGGCCCCGACCGACTTCACCGGGACGATCCACCTGACGCAGGTGAGCAGTCCGGACGGCAAGAACAAGGAATGGCGGATCGACGGCCCGCCGCAGGGGCTGGTGCTCGGCGAGTCGGATTTCCAGCGCAATTACCGGTCGGTCAACAAGTACTACTTCGCCTCCGGCCGCAACCGGGTCGTGGCCGACCCGGTGTACATCCGGCAGCGGCAGGATCCGGTCACGCGGATGGATCCGGTGGCGCAGACGGTCAAGGCATTGCTCGAGGGTCCGACCGACTGGCTGGAACCGGTGGTGGATTCCCGCTTTCCCACCGGTACGGCGCTCAAGAAGGACGTCACGTCCCTGACGCCCGACGACCAGAACACGCTGAAGGTGCCGCTGAACGACAAGGCGGACGATGTCGGGCGTGAGCGCTGTCTGAAGATGGCCGCGCAATTGCTGTTCACCGTCGGGGACCTGGCGTCCACGAGGGTGGAGGAAGTGGTGCTGCTGCGGTCGGACGGCTCGCTGCTGTGCGCGCTGGGGGAGAGGCAGAAGGAGGACTTCATGCCGGATCCCACCGCCGGTCTTCCGGAGAACCTGTACTTCATCGACGGACGCGGACAGTTGGCGAAGCTGGAGGTGGCGGCGAAGGACATCGGCCGCACGGAGCACGTGCCGGGGCCCTTCGGCAACGGCGCGGTCCGGGTGGACGAGGTCGCCGTGGCCAGGGACGAGCGGTACGCGGCCGCTGTGACGTCGGGTGGCCGGGAACTGCGGATGGCCTCCATCTCCTCGGAGGGACAGCTGCCGGAGCCGATCGTGCGCAGTGGTGGCAGGCCCGGTGAGCGGTTGTCCGCGCCCAGCTGGGACGGGCGCGGCGACCTGTGGGTGGCCGACCGCGACGCGGCGAAGCCCCGGCTGCTGATGATCCCCGGGGGTTCGGGGGAGCCGCTGACGGTCACGACGCCGTGGCTCCGTGATGGTGTCCGCGTCAAGGCGCTGCGGGTCTCCGAGGACGGGGCGCGGGTGGCGCTGCTGCTGGAGAAGGGTGACAGGACGACCCTGCACATCGGGCGGGTGGAGCGGTCCGGCACGGTCGCCCAGCCGTTGGTGGCGGTGGCGGACCTGCAGTCCGTCGCGCCCCGGATGGAGTCGGTGACCTCGGTCTCCTGGGCCGGGCCGAGCCGCCTGGTGGTGCTGGGCAAGCTGGCCGGCGGGGTGCAGCAGGTGCGGTACATCCAGACGGACGGTTCCACGTCGGTCACCGGCGTCCCGGGCCTGAACCAGGTGAAGGCGGTCGGCGCGGCGAACGACGACCGGGTGCCGCTGGTGGCGGCCTCCACCGACGACGGGATCGTACGGCTGCAGGCCGGTGTCAACTGGCAGCCCGTCGCCAAGGGCACCTCGCCGGTCTACCCCGGCTGACGCGCGCGGCCCCCGGATCGGCCCGGTGCGGCCCCGCCAGGGCCGCCCGGCGGCCTGGTATGTCCCGACCCGCCCCGCTCCCCGCCCGGGCCGGGGTTTTCCACAGGGGTGGCAGGGCGCCCGGACCCTTGGGACAGTGGTGGCCATGCGGGGATGGTGGCGGGAGTTCGCCGGGCTCGTGCTGCCGGACGCCTGCGGTGGCTGCGGTCTGCCCCGTACGCCCCTGTGCGCTGCTTGCCGGGAGGCCCTGCACCGGGCGGGGCCTCGCCGGGTGAGGCCGGTGCCCGAGCCCGCGGGTCTACCGGTGGTGCATGCGGCGGCGCCGTACACCGACGCGGTACGGGCGCTGCTGCTCGGGCACAAGGAGCGGGGCGCGCTGGGGCTGGCCGGACCGCTCGGCGTCGCGCTCGCCGGCGCCGTCAGGGCTGCTGCGTCGCGCTCCGCGGGCGCCGGAACCGGCCCCCTGCTGCTGGTGGCGGTGCCCTCGGCGCGGCGCGCGGTACGGGCACGGGGGCACGACGCCACCCGGCGGATCGCGTCCGCGGCGGCGCGGGAGCTGCGGCGTACCGGGACGGCGGCGCGGGTCCTTCCGGTGCTGCGGCAGCGGCGGGAGGTGGCCGACCAGTCGGGGCTGGACCCCTGGCAGCGGGCGGCGAACCTGGCGGGCGCGCTGGAGGTGGTGCGCGGGGCGGGACGGCTGCTGTCGGACGGCCGGGTCGTCCTGGTGGACGACCTGATGACGACGGGTGCCTCCCTGACCGAGGCGGCCCGGGCACTGAGTGCCGTCCACGCCCGGCCATTTCCGGCACTCACGCCGGTGGACGCGGCCGTCGTGGCAGCGGTACCGAGTGCCTTCGGAATAAAGCGGAACTGACAGGAAAGACGCATCGTTGCAGGGAGTAAGAGAGCGAAAACACCTGATCGGAGGTACCTGCGTTCAGCGGGTGCCGACATACGTCCGAGCGAGCTATGTTCGGTTGTGAGGAATGGCGAAAGCCGCGCTTCACCGAATGCGCTGCCGTGCTCCGGGCGGAATCCGGGACGTCAGATACATGGAAGTTGGTGGGGTGAGGACCTTGTCGACTGGGGAGGAGGAGGGCTAAGTCGCCAAGTCCGAGACTCCGGGGCTCACCGGGGTCTGGTGCAAAAAGGGAGATGCCCGCCAGCCAGTGAGCTGGTCGGAGCGATCCGGGAACGGAGTTCTGCGTGGACATCGTCGTCAAGGGCCGCAAGACCGAGGTGCCCGAGCGGTTCCGCAAGCACGTGGCCGAGAAGCTGAAGCTGGAGAAGATCCAGAAGCTCGACGGCAAGGTGATCAGCCTCGACGTCGAGGTGTCCAAGGAGCACAACCCGCGGCAGGCCGACCGGTCCGACCGCGTGGAGATCACCCTCCACTCCCGAGGCCCGGTGATCCGGGCGGAGGCCGCTGCCGGCGACCCGTACGCAGCGCTCGACCTCGCCACGGGCAAGCTCGAGGCGCGGCTGCGCAAGCAGCACGACAAGCGCCACACCCGCCGTGGCGCCGGCCGGCTGTCGGCCGCCGAGGTCTCCACAGCGGTGCCCGGTGTGGCCGAGATCAACGAGTCCGGTGTTCTCGGCGCCGAGGAGACGACGGACGTTCCCACCACGAAGATGGGACCGCTCGAAGTGCGGGGCGAGGGACCGCTGGTGGTCCGCGAGAAGACCCACACCGCCGCCCCCATGACGCTCGACCAGGCCCTCTACGAGATGGAACTGGTCGGACACGATTTTTATCTGTTCGTCGACTCCGAGACCAAGCAGCCCAGCGTCGTCTACCGGCGTCACGCCTATGACTACGGCGTCATCCACCTGGAGACCGACCCGCTGGCCGGCCCGGAAGGCCTGGAAGGGGGCGGCCCGGGTGGTGCGCTCGGCGGCTGACAGCGCCTGAACCTGTCCGGAAATGATGCCCCTGGAGCGCCCTGTGCGCCCCCAGGGGCATCATCGTGCGACCGGAGGATCACCGCTCGGGCGGCCGGGCATGGAATCATGACGAGGCGCCAACCAGTGCTCCATGGAGCGTGATTGGCATGGACCATGATCTCAGGCCGCGGCCTTCAGGGGGAGGAACGATGGCGGACAGCTTCGGCCCGGTGCACCACCCGGGCGGCTCCCACGCCCCGTCGGGCGGGGCGGCTGCGGGCAGTTGCCCCGGCACCGGCACGGACGGCGGTACGTCGCGCGGTGAACCCATCAGGGTTCTGGTGGTCGACGACCACGCGCTCTTCCGCAGGGGCCTGGAGATCGTCCTCGCCCAGGAGGAGGACATCCAGGTCGTCGGTGAGGCGGGGGACGGGGCGGAGGCCGTCGACAAGGCCGCCGACCTGCTGCCCGACATCGTGCTGATGGACGTGCGGATGCCCAAGCGCGGCGGGATCGAGGCGTGCACCTCCATCAAGGAGGTGGCGCCCAGCGCCAAGATCATCATACTGACGATCAGCGACGAGGAGGCCGACCTCTACGACGCCATCAAGGCGGGTGCGACGGGCTACCTCCTCAAGGAGATCTCCACCGACGAGGTGGCCACCGCGATCCGGGCGGTCGCCGACGGCCAGTCCCAGATCAGCCCCTCGATGGCGTCCAAGCTCCTCACCGAGTTCAAGTCGATGATCCAGCGCACCGACGAGCGCCGGCTCGTACCGGCGCCGCGGCTGACCGACCGGGAACTGGAGGTGCTCAAGCTGGTCGCCACCGGGATGAACAACCGGGACATCGCCAAGGAGCTGTTCATCTCGGAGAACACGGTGAAGAACCACGTCCGGAACATCCTGGAGAAGCTTCAGCTCCACTCCAGGATGGAGGCCGTGGTGTACGCGATGCGGGAGAAGATCCTCGAAATCAGGTGAGCGCCGGGGCGGGGCGGCGGCCACACGGCGCGTCCCGGGCCGACAAGGCCCGTCCGCACCGAGTCCGCCCTCGTCCCAGCGGGCCTGGCGCGCTCGCGTCCGTCCCCGCGGTCCGTCCCGGCCCACGAACCCGTCCCCGCGATCCGTCCGCCCCACCGCCCCCCGCCCCGGCCCGCCAACCCGTCCCCGCAGCGCGTCCCGCGGAGGTCAGGCGACCGCGGCCGTCAGCGCGGCGGCGAACTCCGGCCGGTCGACGCGCTCGATCCGTACCGCGTCGCAGCCCACCCACTCCGCCGCCTCCCGCAGCGCCTGGCCCATCGCCGGTATGGCCCGGGGGCCCGCCAGCGACACCTGCTTCGCCACCAGGGTCGAGCCCTCGCGCGCCGGGTCGACCCGGCCGACCAGCTGCCCGCCCGCCAGCAGCGGCATCGCGAAGTAGCCGTGGACGCGCTTCTGCTTGGGGACGTACGCCTCCAGGCGGTGGGTGAAGCCGAAGAGCCGCTCGGTGCGTGCCCGCTCCCAGACCAGCGAGTCGAAGGGCGACAGCAGCGTCGTGCGGTGCCGGCCGCGCGGCTCGCTCTCCAGCGCCCGGGGGTCCGCCCAGGCGGGCTTGTCCCACCCCTGCACCCGTACCGGGACCAGCCCCGAGTCGGCGACCACCGCGTCGAACTGCTCGCCCCTGAGCCGGTGGTAGTCGGCGATGTCCGCGCGGGTGCCGACCCCCAGGGCCTGGCCGGCCAGCCGCACCAGACGGCGCAGGCACTCGGTGTCGTCCAGCTCGTCGTGCAGCAGGTGGCCGGGGACGGCGCGCTCGGCCAGGTCGTACACCCGCTTCCAGCCGCGCCGCTCGGTGCAGACCACCTCTCCGTACATCAGCGCGCGCTCGACGGCGACCTTCGACGCGGACCAGTCCCACCACTCGCCGCCGTTCTTGGCTCCGCCGAGCTCCGTGGCGGTCAGCGGCCCCTGCGCGCGAAGCTGCTCGATCACCGCGTCGTACGCGCCGTCCGGCAGGTCGTGGGACCACTGCGGCCGGGAGCGGTAGGCCCGGCGGCGGAAGGCGAAGTGCGGCCACTCCTCGATCGGCAGGACGCAGGCGGCGTGCGACCAGTACTCGAAGGCGTGCCGGTCGGTCCAGTACGCCTCCTCGACCGTTCTGCGGCCCACCGCGCCCAGGCGCGCGTACGGGACCAGCTCGTGCGAGCGCGCCAGCACCGAGATGGTGTCCAGCTGCACCGCGCCGAGATGGCGCAGTACGCCGCGCACCCCCGCGCGGCGGTCGGGAGCGCCCAGAAAACCCTGGGCGCGCAGTGCGATACGACGGGCCTCGTCGGCGGAGAGTTCGGCGGTGGGCCGCGGCAGGGTCGTCATGTCCGGCACGATAGACGGGGGCACTGACAGTCAGTCCGGGGGCGACGGGACGTACGGCAGGGGGCTCGGCCGGCCGAGATCGGAGGGGAGCAGGGAGCCGACCCAGCAGTCCCGCACCGTTCCCCGGAAGGCGTCGGCCGCCCGCAGGGTGCCCTCGATGGTGAAGCCGGCCTTCTCGGCGACGGCGCGCGAGCCCGTGTTGCCGACGCCGGCGCGCCACTCCAGCCGGGTGCAGCCCAGGCTGGTGAACGCCCAGTGGGCCGCCGCCCGCGCGCTCTCCACCGCGTACCCCCGGCCCCGGTGCTCCGCGACCGTGTAGAAGCCGATCTCCCAGCCGCCGGCGCGCGGGTTGTGCAGGTTGATCGCCCCGAGCAGCGGCCCGCCCGCCCGGGGGCGCACGGAGAAGGCGTACGCGGTGTCCGTGCGCCAGCCCTCGGGGACCGTCCGGCCGACGAACTCCTCGGCGTCCTGCCGCTCGTACGGGACGGGCACCGGGATCCACCGCTGGATGTCGGGATCCTGACAAGCCCGGTGGACCTCGTCGGCGTCGGCGGGCGTGTAGGCGCGCAGCAGCAGGCGATCGGTGGTGAGGGTGATGGGCTCCATGGCGGCATTGTCGTGCGGAGGGGTGCACCGGGCGAACACTTTTCGAGATCAGCGGCACCTTCGCGGCGTCCCGTGCGTTCACCATCCGGGCGGCAGCCGGCCCTCGCTCGGCGCAGGCCTCCCGGCGCGGCGGCGTCCTCGCTTACGATGGCCGTTGCGGTGGGGCCCACCTGCCGTGCCCGCGCCAGTGTCCATGACAAGACCTAGTGCCAGGCCCGATCGGCAAGGAGACCAACCTCAGTGTCCGTCTTCAACAAGCTCATGCGTGCAGGCGAAGGCAAGATCCTGCGCAAACTGCACCGCATCGCGGACCAGGTCAACTCCATCGAAGAGGACTTCGTCCACCTCTCCGACGCCGAGTTGCGGGCTCTCACCGAGGAGTACAAGCAGCGTTACGCCGACGGTGAGAGCCTCGACGACCTGCTCCCCGAGGCGTTCGCGACCGTCCGTGAGGGCGCCAAGCGCGTCCTCGGACAGCGCCACTACGACGTACAGCTCATGGGTGGCGCCGCGCTGCACCTCGGTTATGTCGCCGAGATGAAGACCGGTGAGGGCAAGACCCTCGTCGGCACGCTGCCGGCCTACCTCAACGCCCTGTCCGGCAAGGGCGTGCACATGATCACCGTCAACGACTACCTGGCGGAACGCGACTCCGACATGATGGGCCGGGTCCACAAGTTCCTGGGCCTGTCGGTCGGCTGCATCCTGTCCAACATGTCGCCGGCGCAGCGCCGTGAGCAGTACAACTGCGACATCACGTACGGCACGAACAACGAGTTCGGCTTCGACTACCTGCGCGACAACATGGCCTGGTCCAAGGACGAGCTCGTCCAGCGCGGCCACAACTACGCCTGTGTCGACGAGGTCGACTCGATCCTGGTGGACGAGGCCCGTACGCCGCTGATCATCTCCGGCCCGGCGGACCAGGCCACCAAGTGGTACGGCGACTTCGCCAAGCTGGTCACCCGCCTGAAGCGCGGTGAGCCCGGCAACCCGCTGAAGGGCATCGAGGAGACCGGCGACTACGAGGTCGACGAGAAGAAGCGCACCGTCGGCATCCACGAGTCCGGGGTCGCCAAGGTCGAGGACTGGCTGGGCATCGACAACCTCTACGAGTCGGTGAACACCCCCCTCGTCGGGTACCTGAACAACGCCATCAAGGCCAAGGAACTGTTCAAGAAGGACAAGGACTACGTCGTCATCGACGGCGAAGTCATGATCGTCGACGAGCACACCGGCCGTATCCTCGCCGGCCGCCGCTACAACGAGGGCATGCACCAGGCGATCGAGGCGAAGGAAGGGGTGGACATCAAGGACGAGAACCAGACGCTCGCCACGATCACCCTGCAGAACTTCTTCCGCCTCTACGACAAGCTCTCCGGCATGACCGGTACGGCCATGACCGAGGCCGCCGAGTTCCACCAGATCTACAAGCTGGGCGTCGTGCCGATCCCGACGAACCGGCCGATGGTCCGCCAGGACCAGTCGGACCTGATCTACCGCACCGAGGTCGCCAAGTTCGCGGCGGTCGTCGACGACATCGCGGAGAAGCACAAGAAGGGCCAGCCGATCCTCGTCGGCACGACGTCGGTCGAGAAGTCCGAGTACCTCTCCCAGCAGCTGTCCAAGCGCGGCATCCCGCACGAGGTGCTCAACGCCAAGCAGCACGACCGGGAGGCGTCGATCGTCGCCCAGGCCGGCCGCAAGGGCGCCGTCACGGTCGCCACCAACATGGCCGGCCGCGGTACCGACATCAAGCTCGGCGGCAACCCCGACGACCTCGCCGAGGCGGAGCTGCGCCAGCGGGGCCTGGACCCGGTCGAGCACCCCGACGAGTGGGTCGCGGCCCTGCCCGCCGCGCTGGAGAAGGCCGAGCTCGCGGTCAAGGCCGAGTCCGAGGAGGTCAAGGAGCTCGGCGGGCTGTACGTGCTGGGCACGGAGCGGCACGAGTCGCGGCGTATCGACAACCAGCTGCGCGGTCGTTCCGGCCGTCAGGGCGACCCGGGCGAGTCCCGCTTCTACCTCTCGCTCGGTGACGACCTGATGCGGCTGTTCAAGGCCCAGATGGTCGAGCGCGTGATGTCGATGGCCAATGTGCCCGACGACGTGCCGATCGAGAACAAGATGGTCACGCGTGCGATCGCGTCCGCGCAGTCGCAGGTGGAGCAGCAGAACTTCGAGACCCGTAAGAACGTCCTGAAGTACGACGAGGTGCTCAACCGGCAGCGCGAGGTCATCTACGGCGAGCGCCGCCGCGTCCTGGAGGGTGAGGACCTGCACGAGCAGATCCGGCACTTCATGGACGACACCATCGACGCGTACATCCAGGCGGAGACCGTCGAGGGCTTCGCGGAGGAGTGGGACCTGGAGCGGCTGTGGAGCGCCTTCAAGCAGCTCTACCCGTGCAAGGTCACCATCGAGGAGCTGGAGGAGGCGGCCGGCGACCGGGCCGGTATCACCGCCGAGTTCATCGCGGAGTCCGTCAAGGACGACATCCACGAGCAGTACGAAGCGCGTGAGAAGCAGCTCGGCTCGGACATCATGCGCGAGCTGGAGCGGCGCGTGGTGCTGTCGGTGCTGGACCGCAAGTGGCGTGAGCACCTCTACGAGATGGACTACCTCCAGGAGGGCATCGGCCTGCGGGCCATGGCCCAGAAGGACCCGCTGGTCGAGTACCAGCGGGAGGGCTTCGACATGTTCACCGCCATGATGGAGGGCATCAAGGAGGAGTCCGTCGGCTACCTGTTCAACCTGGAGGTCCAGGTCGAGCAGCAGGTCGAGGAGGTCCCGGTGCCGGACGCCGACAAGACCTCGCTGGCCAAGCAGGACGCCGTGGCGGCGGGCTCCGGGCGCCGGGAGATCCGTGCCAAGGGGCTGGACGCGCCGCAGCGTCCGGACCGGCTGCACTTCTCCGCGCCGACCGTGGACGGCGAGGGCGGGATCATCGAGGGCGACTTCGAGAACGGCGACGGCCCGGCCCGCTCGGAGACGGACGGCATGACCCGCGCGGAGCGCCGCAAGGCCCAGAAGGGCGGCCGGCGCCGCAAGAAGTAGCGGCCGGGCGAGGGCGTGGGAGCGGGGTCGGCCGTGCGGGTGTCGCACGGCCGGCCCCGCTTCGTCATGGCCGGTGACGCCGGTGACGCCGGTGATGACCAGTGGCGTCCCTGGTGCCCGCGCAACCGGTGACACCGGTGGGCGGGGATCGTCGCGGAGCTACGCGGGAGTGCGTTCGCCGCCGAGCTCGACGGCCGCGCAGCGCCATTTGCGGTCGGCGCCCTGCTCCAGGCGGAACGCCATGGCCCGGACCTGTTCACCCGCCGTGACACTGGCGAACGCCTCGACCACACCCGGCCGGAGCGGGTGTCCGCCGCAGCGGCGCAGGACGGGGCGGGCGCCGTCGCGGGCGCGCAGCGGTGTGGCGGGCGCCAGCCGGATGAGCTGGTCGTACGCCTCGCCGACGGTCTGGCCGAGCATCCAGTGGACCGGGCGCTCACCGCTCAGGACGGCGAGCAGCCGCTCGGCGAACACCAGGTGGGGCGGCAGTGGGCGGCGTACCGGGGCCCGCCCGGGAGCGGCCCCGGTGCGGGGCCGGGCGGCACCCGGCCCGCGCTGGTCGCGGCGCCCGGCCGGGCCGGTCGTGGTGCTGGCTGCGGCGGTGTTCATGGTGCTCGCCCCCGTTCGTTCGGCCCGGGGCAATACCGGGCGGTAACTTGCGTCGCTGATCTTCTACGGGGCCGGGGCGGGCCCCCGCAACGCGCACCGGGCGGCCGGCGGGGCCCGCCGGCGGTTCACCTATCAGGGTGACGGCGGCGTGAGGGCTGGGCGGCACGGCGGTGGGCGCGGGGACGGTCCGGGTGGGGCCGGACGGCAGGCCGGGCCCGAAGGGGGACTCCGCACGTATCCTGAGGGCGTCCCCGACTACGAAAGCGGCCTGCCATGCGCGTGTACGTTCCACTGACCCTTCCCGGTCTCACACAGGCGCACCGGACCGGTGAGCTGGGCCCCGGCCCGCTGACCGCCTACGCCGTGACGCCCGGGCTGCGCGAGTGGTACGTCTCCGACGACATCGAGGAGCTGGAGTACGCGGCGCTGAGCCGCGCCGCCGCCGCCTCGCTCCGGCTGATCGCCGGTGATCCGGACGCCGCGCGCCGACGGATCGTCGTGGCCGTCGACGTACCGGACCGGGCGGCGGCCGCCGACCCGGACGGGGGGCTGGACGCGTCGTCCGTCGGCGAGGTCCGGATCGCGGACGCGGTGCCGCTGGCCAAGGCGGCGGCCGTGCACGCGGACGCGGAGGACGCCGAGGCCGACGTGGCCGCGGCGGCGGACGCGCTCGGCGCGGCGGACCAGGGCGACGACGACGCGCGGTTCACGGTGGACGGGGCCGAGGACCACGAACTGCTGTGGTTCGGCGTGCAGGAGATTCCCGGGCTCGTCGGCCGCGACGGCTGACGGGGCACCTGCCTCCCGGGCCGTCACCCGTTCGACCCCCCTGCGGGGTGTCGGTCCCTGCCGGTACGGTTTTCGCATGGGGAAGCTCGGGACCCACCTGGTGTGGGACTGGAACGGCACGCTGCTCGACGACATCGGCGCGGTGATCGGTGCGACGAACGCGGCCTTCGCGGAGATCGGCATGGAGCCGATCACCCTCGAGCGGTACCGCGAGCTGTACTGCGTGCCGGTCCCGCTGTTCTACGAGCGGCTGATGGGGCGGCTGCCCACCGAGGCGGAGTGGCTGGTGATGGACGAGGCGTTCCACCGGCACTACTGGATACGGGCCGAGACCTGCGGGCTGACGGCCGGGGCGGCCGAGCTGCTGGCCGGACGGCAGGACGCCGGGCACACGCAGTCGCTGCTGTCGCTCGCCCCGCACGACCGCCTGGTGCCGATCGTGCGGCGGCACGGCATCGAGGAGCGGTTCATCCGGGTGGACGGGCGGACCGGCGCCTCCACTTCGGGCAAGGCCGAACACATGGTCCGGCACCTGCTGACGCTGAGCGGGGTGACCTCGTCGCCGGACCGGGTGGTGGTCATCGGTGACGCGGCGGACGACGCGGTGGCGGCGGCCCATGTCGGGGCGCGGGCGGTGCTCTACACGGGCGGCTCGCACAGCCGCGCCAGCCTGGAGGTCGCGGGCGTCCCGGTGGTCGACACCCTCGCGGAGGCGGTCGCGGTCGCGGAGGACCTGGTCGCGTAGGCCGCGCCGCGTCCCGGGGGGCGAGGGGTGGCGCGTCTGGTGCCGCTGGGTGGCGGACCGCGCCGGCCGCGTCCCCGGTGCGGCGCCGCGGTGCCCGCCCTCCGTGCCGCCCATGGCGTGCGCGCCGCCCCGGCGTCCGGTCCGCCGTCAGGTCCGGCGGCCGGCCCCCCGCCCGCCCGCGCCCGGCCCGGCCGCCCCCGCACCGGCCCCGCCGCCCGCCCTCGCCCGGCCCGGCGACCCGCTGCCGGTCAGGGCTGCGGGGACCGGGAGCGGAGCACCTCGATGAACGCGCGCATCCAGGCGGCGTGGTCCGGCCAGGCGCGGGAGGAGACCAGGGTGCCGTCCACCACCGCCTCCATGTCCTGGAAGGTGGCGCCGGCCGCCTGCATGTCCGGTTCCAGGGCCGGGTACGCCGTCACCCGGCGGCCCTCCAGGGCGCCGACCACCGCCGTCAGCAGCGGGCCGTGGCAGATCTGGGCCACCGGCTTGTCGGCGTCGAAGAAGGCCTTGACGATCTTGCGCAGCTCGGGGTCGTTGCGCAGGTACTCGGGAGCCCGGCCGCCCGGGATCACCACCGCGGCGTACTGGCTCGGCTCGACTTCCGAGAAGGCCAGGTCGGCCGGCCAGCTGTAACCGGGCTTCTCGGTGTACGTGTCGTACCCCGGCTCGAAATCGTGCACGACGAAGCGCAACCTCTTGCGGGACGGGGCCGCGATGTGCACCTCGTACCCCTCCTCGCGCAGTCGCTGGTAGGGGTAGAGGACCTCCAGCGACTCCGCCGCGTCTCCCGTGACGATCAGGATTTTCGGTGCCATGCCTGTCTGCCTCCGTCTGTCGCTGTCCACAGTGTCAAACTTCGGGCCCCGCTTTTGTACACATACGGCTCATGACGGTCCAGGGGGCAAGAGCGATAGCCTTGTCCCGTGATCAGCGCGATACGCCGAGGGGGCAGCGAAGCCTCCGGCCAGCGCCCGGTGTGCCGACGTGCCCGGGCGGCTGCTGATCTTTCCTTCCATCCGGCCCGGCCGCCAAAATTGGCCAATAACGGCCCGGAGATCTCTCATCGCGGCATAACGTCGCCTCAGACCGGATACCCCGCGTCGTGGCGTTGTGTCACTTCCTTCACCTACGTCACGCAACGGCGCGCGACAGGAGCCAGAGGACATGCAGACCAAGCTGGACGAAGCCAAGGCCGAGCTGCTCGAACGGGCCGCCCGGGTAGCTGAGAACAGTCCGGTCGGGGGGCAACTCGCGACTGGGCCCGAGACCGGGGACCGTCCGGACCGGGACACCGTGCTCGGGTACCTCCAGCGCTACTACCTGCACACCGCCCCGGAGGATCTGGCCGACCGCGATCCGGTCGACGTCTTCGGCGCCGCGCTGTCGCACTACCGCCTGGCCGAGAACCGTCCCCAGGGAACGGCCAACGTGCGCGTCCACACGCCGACGGTCGAGGAGAACGGCTGGACCTGCACCCACTCCGTGGTGGAGGTCGTCACCGACGACATGCCGTTCCTGGTGGACTCCGTCACCAATGAGCTGTCCCGGCAGGGCCGCGGCATCCATGTGGTGATCCACCCGCAGGTCATCGTCCGCCGCGACGTGGCCGGCCGGCTGATCGAGATCCTGACGCCGGAGGGCGGCGCGCGCGGCGAGCTGCCGCACGACGTGCTCACCGAGTCCTGGATCCACGTCGAGATCGACCGCGAGACCGACCGCGCCGACCTCAAGCAGATCACCGCCGACCTGGTGCGCGTGCTGTCCGACGTCCGTGAGGCCGTCGAGGACTGGGAGAAGATGCGCGACGCCGCGCTGCGCATCGCCGACGAGCTGCCCGGCGAGCCGACCGCCGACGACCTGCGCGACACCGAGGTGGAGGAGGCCCGCGAGCTGCTGCGCTGGCTGGCCGCGGACCACTTCACCTTCCTGGGCTTCCGCGAGTACCAGCTCACCGGTGAGGACGCGCTGGCCGCCGTGCCCGGCACCGGCCTGGGCATCCTGCGCTCCGACCCGCACCACAGCGGGGACGAGGCGCACCCGGTCTCGCCGTCCTTCAACCGGCTGCCGGCCGACGCCCGTGCCAAGGCCCGCGAGCACAAGCTGCTCATCCTCACCAAGGCCAACAGCCGCGCCACCGTCCACCGCCCGTCGTACCTGGACTACGTCGGGGTGAAGAAGTTCGACAGCGACGGCAACGTCGTCGGCGAGCGCCGCTTCCTGGGCCTCTTCTCCTCCGCCGCGTACACCGAGTCCGTCCGCCGGGTGCCGGTCATCCGGCGCAAGGTCGCCGAGGTGCTGGAGCGGGCCGGCTTCTCGCCCAACAGCCACGACGGCCGCGACCTGCTCCAGATCCTGGAGACCTACCCGCGCGACGAGCTGTTCCAGACTCCGGTCGACGAGCTGCTGCCCATCGTCACCAGCGTGCTGTACCTCCAGGAGCGGCGCCGGCTGCGGCTCTACCTGCGTCAGGACGAGTACGGGCGCTACTACTCCGCGCTGGTCTACCTGCCGCGCGACCGCTACACCACGGGCGTACGGCTGCGGATCATCGACATCCTCAAGGAGGAGCTCGGCGGCACCAGCGTCGACTTCACCGCCTGGAACACCGAGTCGATCCTGTCCCGCCTGCACTTCGTGGTGCGCGTCCCGCAGGGCACCGAGCTGACCACGCTGACCGACGCCGACGTGGAGCGCATCGAGGCCCGGCTGGTGGAGGCGGCCCGTTCCTGGGAGGACGGCTTCGCCGAGGCCCTGAACGCCGAGTGCGGCGAGGAGTGCGCCGCCGAGCTGCTGCGCCGGTACGCCGGGTCCTTCCCCGAGGGCTACAAGGCCGACCACTCGCCGCGCGCCGCCGTCTCCGACCTGGGCCACCTGGAGCAGCTGATCAAGGGAGAGAAGGACTTCGCCCTCTCCCTGTACGAGCCGGTCGGCGCGGGCCCCGGCGAGCGCCGCTTCAAGATCTACAAGACCGGCGGTCAGGTCTCCCTCTCCGCCGTGCTGCCCGTGCTCAACCGCCTGGGCGTCGAGGTCGTGGACGAGCGCCCGTACGAGCTGCGCTGCGCGGACCGCACCCAGGCGTGGATCTACGACTTCGGGCTGCGGATGCCGCAGGGCGGCGCCGGCGGCGGTGACTACCTCGCCGACGACGCCCGCGAGCGGTTCCAGGAGGCGTTCGCCGCCACCTGGACCGGCCGGGCCGAGAACGACGGCTTCAACGCGCTGGTGCTGAGCGCCGGGCTGAGCTGGCGGCAGGCGATGGTGCTGCGCGCGTACGCCAAGTACCTGCGCCAGGCCGGCTCGACGTTCAGCCAGGACTACATGGAGGACACCCTCCGCAACAACGTCCACACCACCCGGCTGCTGGTGTCCCTCTTCGAGGCGCGGATGGCGCCGGAGCGCCAGAAGGCCGGCACCGAGCTGACCGACGGACTGCTGGAGGAGCTGGACGGGGCACTGGACCAGGTGGCGAGCCTGGACGAGGACCGCATCCTGCGCTCCTTCCTCACCGTCATCAAGGCCACACTGCGCACCAACTTCTTCCAGAGGGCACAGGGCGGCGAGCCGCACGCGTACGTGTCGATGAAGTTCGACCCGAAGGCCATCCCCGACCTGCCGGCGCCCCGGCCCGCCTACGAGATCTGGGTGTACTCCCCCCGGGTCGAGGGCGTCCACCTGCGCTTCGGCAAGGTGGCCCGCGGTGGCCTGCGCTGGTCCGACCGGCGCGAGGACTTCCGTACCGAGATCCTGGGCCTGGTCAAGGCGCAGATGGTGAAGAACACCGTCATCGTGCCGGTGGGCGCCAAGGGCGGCTTCGTCGCCAAGCAGCTTCCCGACCCGGCCGTTGACCGCGACGCCTGGCTGGCCGAGGGTGTCGCCAGCTACAAGACGTTCATCTCGGCGCTGCTCGACATCACCGACAACCTGGTGGCGGGCGAGGTCGTGCCGCCGGCCGACGTCGTCCGGCACGACGGGGACGACACCTACCTCGTCGTCGCCGCCGACAAGGGCACCGCGACGTTCTCGGACATCGCCAACGACGTGGCGATCGCCTACGACTTCTGGCTCGGCGACGCCTTCGCGTCCGGCGGCTCGGCCGGCTACGACCACAAGGGCATGGGCATCACCGCCCGGGGCGCCTGGGAGTCGGTCAAGCGGCACTTCCGGGAGCTGGGCCACGACACCCAGACCCAGGACTTCACGGTCGTGGGCGTCGGCGACATGTCGGGCGACGTGTTCGGCAACGGCATGCTGCTCAGCGAGCACATCCGGCTGGTGGCGGCCTTCGACCACCGGCACATCTTCATCGACCCCGACCCGGACGCGGCCGTCTCCTACGCCGAGCGGCGCCGCCTGTTCGAGCTGCCGCGCAGCTCCTGGGCCGACTACCGGCCGGAGCTGCTGTCGGCGGGCGGCGGCGTCTACCCCCGTACCGCCAAGTCGATCCCGGTCAACGCCCATGTGCGCGCCGCGCTCGGCATCGAGGGGACGGTCAACAAGCTGACCCCGGCCGAGCTGATGCAGGCGATCCTCAAGGCGCCGGTGGACCTGCTGTGGAACGGCGGCATCGGTACGTACGCGAAGGCCGTCACCGAGACCCACGGCGACGTCGGCGACAAGGCCAACGACGCCATCCGGGTCAACGGCGAGGACCTGCGCGTCAAGGTGGTCGGCGAGGGCGGCAACCTGGGGCTCACCCAGCTCGGCCGGATCGAGTTCGCCCGCCGGGGCGGTCCCGAGGGCCAGGGCGGCAAGATCAACACCGACGCCATCGACAACAGCGCGGGCGTGGACACCTCCGACCACGAGGTGAACATCAAGATCCTGCTCAACGGCCTGGTGTCGGACGGCGACATGACCGTCAAGCAGCGCAACAAGATCCTCGCCGAGATGACCGACGAGGTCGGCACGCTGGTGCTGCGCAACAACTACGCGCAGAACGTGGCACTGGCCAACGCCGTCAAGCAGTCGCCCTCCCTGCTCCACGCCCACCAGCGCTTCATGCGCCGACTGGGCCGCGAGGGGCGGCTGGACCGGGCGCTGGAGTTCCTGCCCAGCGACCGGCAGATCCGCGAGCTGCTCGGCAACAAGCAGGGCCTGAGCCAGCCGGAGCTGGCCGTGCTGCTCGCCTACACCAAGATCACGGTGGCCGACGAGCTGATCAAGACCGGCCTGCCCGACGACCCGTACCTGCGCGAGCTGCTCCACGCCTACTTCCCGAGCAAGCTGCGCGAGGAGTTCCCCGAGCAGATCGACGCGCACGCGCTGCGCCGCGAGATCATCACGACCGTGCTGGTCAACGACACCGTGAACACCGGTGGCTCGACCTTCCTGCACCGGCTGCGGGAGGAGACCGGGGCGTCCGTCGAGGAGATCGTGCGGGCCCAGACCGCGGCCCGTGCCATCTTCGGGCTCAGCTCGGTGTGGGACGCCGTGGAGGCCCTGGACAACCAGGTCCCGGCGGAGGTCCAGACCCGGATCCGGCTGCACTCGCGGCGGCTGGTCGAGCGCGCCACGCGGTGGCTGCTGGGCAACCGGCCGCAGCCGGTCAAGCTCGCCGAGACGGTCGACTTCTTCGCCGAGCGCGTGGAGCAGGTGTGGGCGAAGCTGCCGCAGATGCTGCGCGGCGCCGACCTGGAGTGGTACGAGTCGATCGTCGAGGAACTGACCGGGGCGGGCGTCCCCGACGAGCTGGCGCTGCGGGTGGCCGGGTTCTCGTCGGCCTTCCCGACGCTGGACATCGTCGCGATCGCGGACCGGACGGGCAAGGACCCGATGGCGGTCGCCGAGGTCTACTACGACCTGGCCGACCGGCTCTCCATCACCCAGCTGATGGACCGGATCATCGAACTGCCGCGGGCCGACCGCTGGCAGTCCATGGCCCGCGCCGCCATCCGCGAGGACCTGTACGCCGCGCACGCCGCGCTGACGGCGGACGTGCTGGCCGCGGGCAACGGCTCGGCGACGCCGGCCGAGCGGTTCAAGGCGTGGGAGGAGAGGAACGCGGCGATCCTGGGCCGGGCGCGCACGACGCTGGAGGAGATCCAGGGCTCGGACGCGTTCGACCTGGCGAACCTGTCGGTGGCGATGCGGACCATGCGCACCCTGCTGCGTACGCACAGCTGAGCCGGTTGTGACCAGGGGGCGCCCACCGGATCCGGTGGGCGCCCCGGTCGTGTCCGCGGGAGGCGCGGTCACAGCCCCTTGAGGGAGAGCGGCTGCGGCACCGTGGCCAGCCACAGCCGCCGGCACGACACCAGGGCGGCGGCGAGCAGCAGCGCGTTGCGCGCCGCCACCACCCCCCAGCCGAGCGGTGACACGGCGATGACGTCCTCGTACAGCACCGGGTAGGCCAGTGAGCTGAGCGCCGCCGCCGGCAGCAGCAGCAGCCCGGCGGTGCGCTGGCTGGTTTCCCGGCAGGTGAGGCAGACCGCGGCGAGGCCCAGCAGCCACACCATGTACTGCGGGCTGATCACCCTGCTGGTCACGGTGAACAGCAGGACGGCGGTGAGGGCGGCGTCCAGCGGGGTGGCCTCGTTCCAGCGCCGTGAGCGCACCCGCCACAGCACCAGCCAGCACAGCGCGACCGCGGTCAGCAGCAGCGCCAGGTGGGCCACCGCGGAGGTGTACGGGCCGGTCAGCTCGAAGGCCCCGTACCGGTACTGGACCGTGCCCCGCCAGCCCATCAGCTTGGCGGCCGACAGCACGGTGCCGCCCAGGGACTCGATCTGCACGCCCCGGCCGCCCTGCTGGCGCAGGAAGTCCAGGGTGTGGGTGAAGGAGAGCACCAGGACGGCCAGCAGCGCGCCCGCCGCCACCGCCGCGGAGGTCCACGCCTGGCGGGTGGCGCGCCCGCGGGGCGTGCCGAGCAGGGTGAGCAGCGGCCACACCTTGACCAGGGCCCCGAGCCCGGCGAGGGCGCCGCCCGTGAGGGGCCGGCCGGCCCGTACCGCCAGCAGGGCGAGGACGGCCACCGCCGTCACCAGCACGTCGTACCGGGCGAGCGGCAGGTGCAGCAGCAGCGGCAGGCCGCCCACCCAGATCCACGCCCCGCCCCGCCCGGATCGGGCGAGCGCGAAGGTGACGGCCGCGTCGGCGAGCAGGGTGAGCACCACGAACGCCTGGTAGTACGTCAGACCGGGGACCATGCCCGGCGCGAGCAGCACCGGGCCGGCGCCGGGCGGGTACTGCCAGGCGGGGTCGGCGGGCGGGAAGGAGCCGCCGGCGAGCTGGTGGTACCAGTGCCGGTACAGGACGTGGACCTCGCGGCCGATGCCCCCGATGCCGAGGGTGTCGCGCCACAGCAGCAGAAGCATTCCGGCACGCGTGAAGGCCCACACGGCGGCCAGCGGCAGCGCGGAGGGCCGCTCACTGAAGAGCGCTGTGCGGGGTGCGTCGATCCGATACGTGGTCATCGGAGCGCACTTTATGACACTTTCGCCGGTGTCGTCCGATTTGAATCAGGGCGTCTTGGGTGGCCGGGGTCTGGTGGACGCCTCGTACGCGCCGACCACCTCGGCCGCCGGGCCGTCCATCCGCAGGACTCCGGCCTCCAGCCAGATCGCCCGGTCGCAGGTCTGCCGAATGGTGGAGTTGCTGTGGCTGACGAGGAAGACCGTTCCGGCCTGCTGGCGCAACTCGTTGATCCGCTCCTGGCTGCGGCGCTGGAAGCGGGCGTCGCCGGTGGCCAGCGCCTCGTCGATGAGCAGGACGTCGTGGCTCTTGGCGGCGGCGATGGAGAACCGGAGCCGGGCGCCCATGCCGGAGGAGTACGTCCGCATGGGCAGGGAGATGAAGTCGCCCTTGTCGTTGATCCCGGAGAAGTCCACGATCTCCTGGTAGCGCTCGTGGATCTCCTCGCGGGTCATCCCCATCGCCAGGCCGCCCAGGATGACGTTGCGCTCGCCGGTGAGATCGCCCATCAGGGCGGCGTTCACGCCGAGGAGGGACGGCTGGCCGTGCGTGTAGATCCGCCCGTGACTGGGCGGCAGCAGTCCGGCGACGGCCTTCAGCAGGGTGGACTTGCCCGAGCCGTTGGAGCCGATCAGCCCGATCGCCTCGCCCTTGTACGCGGCGAAGCTGACGCCCTTGACGGCGTGGACCGTCCGGGTGCCGGGCGCCGTCCGCCGGCGGGAGAGCACCCGGCCGAGGGCGGCGGTGGCGCCGCCCCGGCCGCCCTTGGTGGCGCCCTGGACGGTGTAGGTGACGTGGACGCCGTCCACGACGACGGTGGGGACGCGGGACCCGGGGGCCGGGGGCGTCGGGGAGGTCTCAGCCACGGCCGTAGGTCTCCTCTGCCTTCCAGAAGTAGATGAACCCGCCCACGAGGGCGAGCAGTGCCCAGCCGGTGGCGACGGCCCACACATGGGGCGGCAGCCGGTCGGCGGTGAAGCTGTCGATGAGCGCGAACCGCATGAGGTCGATGTAGACGGCCGCCGGATTGCACTCCAGGGCCACGACCACGGCGTGCGGCAGGTGGGCGTGTGCCAGGACGTGGTCGATGCTCCACATCACGCCCGAGACGTACATCCAGGTGCGCAGGACGAACGGCATGAGCTGCGCGATGTCGGGGGTCCGGGCGGCCAGGCGGGCCATCACCAGCGAGACGCCGGTGTTGAACAGGGCCTGCAGCAGCAGGGCCGGTACCGCCAGGAGCCAGGACGGGCCGGGGTACACGCCGAAGCAGACGAGGATGACCGCCAGCGCGCAGAGCGAGAACACCAGCTGCTGGAGCTGCTGGAGGGCGAGCGACACGGGCAGGCTCGCCCGGGGGAAGTGCAGGGCCCGCACCAGGCCGGTGTTCCCGCTGATGGCGCGGGTCCCGGCGGTGATGGAGCTGGCGGTGAAGGTCCAGATGAACACGCCGGTGACCAGGAACGGGACGAAGTCCGCGACTCCGCTGCGGGTGTTCATCAGCACGCCGAAGATGAAGTAGTACACCGCCGCGTTGAGCAGCGGGTTCATCAGCTGCCAGAGCTGGCCCAGCCGGGCCTGGCTGTACTGGGCGGTGAGGCGGGCGGTCGCGAACGCGGTGATGAAGTGCCGCCGGCCCCAGAGCTGGCGGACGTACTCGGCCAGCGGAGGCCGGGCCCCGCTGACGGTCAGCCCGTGCCGCAGGGCCAGCTCGCGCAGCTCGGTCCCGACGGGGCGCTCGTCCCGCCGGAGGGCCGCTTCCTCCTTCGCCGCATCGGCGGTGTACGTGCTCACGCGCAGCCTTTCCTCGGGACGGGACGCACCCGTATCGTCGCTACGGTGAGGGTAGGACGGCCGGACGTCGGAACGCAACCGTCCCGTCGTGACGACGGTGCCCCGGCTATGATCCGGGGCATGACCACACCGCCGCCACGCCGCGCGCCCGCCGGAGCCGCAGTGCTCCGGGAGGACGTCACCGAGGCCATCCGCGCCGCCGTCTTCGAGGAACTGGCCGCGGTGGGCTTCGCCCGGATGTCCATCGAGGGCATCGCCCGGCGGGCGGGCGTCGGCAAGACGGCGGTCTACCGGCGCTGGAAGTCCAAGCTGTCGCTCGTCCTGGACCTGCTCACCGCGTTTGCCGCGCAGGGACTGCCGGCCCCGGCCACGGGCTCGCTGTACGGCGATGTGCGCGCCCTGCTGGAGGTGGCCTGCCACGCGCTGCGCCACCCGGTCGCCTCGCAGGTCATCCCGGACCTGCTGGTGGAGGCCGCCCGCCACCCGGAGATCGCCGACGCGGTCCGCGCCGCCCTGCTGGACAGTCAGCAGGGTGTCGCCGCGGTGGTGGTGCGCGAGGCGGTGGCCCGCGGCGAACTGCCCGCGGACGCCGACCCGGAGCGCGCCCTGGACCTGATCGTCGGCCCGCTGTACTGGCGGCTGGTGGTGGTGCGCTCACCCCTCCCGGAGGGATACCTGGACGACCTGGCCGCCTCGGCCGTCGCCGCCCTGACGTCCTGAGGGTCACCCGGGTGGCGGCTCCCGGGTGACGGGCCGGCGACGCGGCGGTTGTGCCTGCCGACACGAAAGGACGGTGGGCCGCCAGTGCGTGCGCTCAGCATCGACGGCGCGTGGGTCATGGAACCCCGCGTCTTCCACGACAGCCGTGGCAGCTTCCACGAGTGGTTCAGGGCCGGGGACCTGGCCGAGGCGGCCGGGTACGGACTGGGGCTCGCCCAGGCCAACTGCTCGGTCTCCGGCCGGGGCACCCTGCGCGGCATCCACTTCGCCGACGTACCGCCCGGCCAGGCCAAGTACGTGACCTGTGTACGCGGTGCCGTACTGGACGTCGTCGTCGACGTCCGGACCGGCTCGCCGACGTACCGCGCCTGGGAGGCGGTACGGCTCGACGACCGCGATCACCGGGCGGTCCACCTCGCCGAGGGCCTGGGGCACGCGTTCATGGCGCTCACCGACGACGCCACGGTCGTCTACCTCTGCTCGCGCGGCTACGACCCCGCCCACGAGCGCGGCGTCCACCCCCTCGACCCGGACCTCGCCATCGACTGGCCCGCCGGCCTTGCCCCCGTACTGTCCGGGAAGGACGCCACGGCACCGGTCCTGGCCGACGCGGAGCGCGACGGCCTGCTGCCCTCCTACCGGACCTGCGCCGCCTGGTACGCGTCGCTGCGCGCGACCGGGACACCGGACGTGGTGGGCGCGCCACGCGTCCCGGTGGGCCGCACCCCGAGCGGCTGAACCGGCCGCTCGCCCCCGCCCGGCTCCCGTGCGCCTCCCCCGCGGGTCACATGGGGTCGGTACGGCCGAAGAGCCCCGCGTGCCCCGGGGGGAGCTGGGTGAGGATGCGGCGCAGCAGTGAGTCGTCGGCCACCTCGGCGACGGTGGCGAGCACCGCCGTGACGGCACGGCGGGCGTCCGTCACGGCACCGTCGTCCCGGGCGGCCACGGCCTCCACGAAGCCCGTGGGCGTCAGGGGTTCGCTGGCCGGTGCCGCCTCGGTGAGCAGGGGCGCGCACTGGCGGGGCAGCAGGCCGGCGAGGTCGGTGCGGTCGTCGCCCACGAGGTGGGCTCCCAGGACTTCCAGCACGCTCTGGACCGCCCCGGCCGCCTCCTGGCGCCGGGTGTAGCCCGCGCGTTCCTGGACCCGGTCGAGCAGAGCTTCCACGGACCTGTCCACAACTGGCTCCCATCGTTGCCTGGCCGCTGACGCCGCGCCGGGGCACGGCTCCGGGCCAACCGTGGGAGCACGCCTACCCGCGTGGACCGTCCGTAATCACATGATCGCTCATCGTCACCACCATGCGGGCCCGGTCCGGTGGCGGCGGCGCGATGCGGCGCCGCCGCGATGTGCGGGCCAGGCGCGCCGGGCCGGTCGAGCCGGTCGTGGGGCGCGGCGTCCTCGGGCTCCCTCGGGGGTCCGGCGGCCCGCCGGCGGCCGGGCGTGCGACCCGGGCGGGCACGGGAGCGGGCGGCCCGGTGGTCGGCCGGGCGGGCGGGTGGCCCCGCCGGACCGGGCCGGCGTCGAGCCCGGCCCCGCCGGAAGTCGTGCCGCGGTCATGCGTCACCCTCACTCCGTTGCCGCACGGCAAATTTTGATCACCCGCAATGATCATCATAAGGGCGCGAGGTCGGGCATGACTCATCCTTCGCCGGGCACCAGCGGAAGGACCGCCGCAACCCTTTCTCCCAGAAGGGTCATGGACGAGAGCGAATCGCACGCAGCCCAGCCGCCCCACCGCACGGTCGGGCGGGTGGCTCGGGACGCATCCGAACCGGGCGCGGCCGAGGTGGTGGCCGCCCTGCTCGCCCTGTGGGAGCACGCCGACCTGCACACCCCCACCACGCTGCCGAGGCTGGCGCTGCGGGCCCTGATGGTGCTGGAGCGTGCCGCGCCGCTCTCGCCCGGGGAGCTGGCGGACGCGCTGGCCATCTCGGCCGCCTCGGCGAGCCGGCTCTCGGCCCGGCTGGAGGCCGCGGGCCTGCTGGTGCGGCAGGCGGTCCCCGGGGACCGGCGGAAGGTCTCGCTCAGGCCGACGCCCGCCGGGCTCGCGGCGGTGGCCGAGCTCCGGGCCCGGCTGGCCCGTGCCGTCGCCCCGGCCCTGGTGGGCGCCGACGCGGGACGCGGGCCGCTGCGCAGCGCTCTCGCCCAGGTGCGCGACCGGCTCAGGCGCCTTCTGTCCACGGGGCACGGGCGCCCATGGTGAGGCGCCGACGGGGTCGCGCCGGCGCGCCCCCGATACTTGTCGTTTGACAACAGTGCACGAGAGGAAACAATCTGACGGAGCGCAGGAGGGCGGCCGTCGGCCGCCCCGCGCTTCGGGGCTCACAGTGAAGGGTTGAACTTTGAAGCATCTCCCGCACCGGGCGACAGGCGCGGTCAGGCGGTCTCCGCCGCGCCCGCGTGCGGCTCTCCGGCCTCGGGGGCGGGGCGCGCGGCGGTCCGGAATCCGCTCAGGCCGTCCACGAGAGCGGCCCGCTCGGCCGGTGACATGGCGGTCACGACACCCAGCAGCGCCTTCTCCCGGCGGGCCCGCAGGTCCTTGAGATAGTTCCGTCCCCGACCCGACAGGCGCAGCTCCAGTTCCCGGCGGCTCGCGGAACTGGGGGAGCGCCGGATGAAACCCAGGGCGTGCAGGCGGTCGCACATCCGGCTCACCGACGACGGCGCCGAACCGAGCTCCTCGCCGAGGGTGCGCAGGTTGATCCCCTGCCCCCGGTCCAGGATGTAAAGGACCCTCAGCTGCGAGGTGGACACGGGAGCCGTCGGGGTCACGTCCCGGCCCTGCGCCCACAGCACTTCGAGCAGCTCGATGACCTCACGGACCGCGAACGCGGCAGCATCCCGATCCCGGGTCGAAGAAGTTTCGGAACGCATGCCCTCAACTGTGACACTTTGCAACGGCCTTGTCAGTCGCTGAGGCATGAGAGGCCGTCCGCTCCTTTTCGCATTTCCTGAATAGGTGGTAATCGAACGGTGGACAGATTCACGGCCGTGGAACGCGCACTGCGCGGGGCCGCCCCGCACGCCCTCCTGGAAGTGGTGCGGGACGCGCTCAGCACGCACTACGCGGCTGTCTCCGTCGACCTGCTCATGGCCGACTATGCGATGACCATACTGCAACCCGTCAACACGCTTCCTTACACCGCGGAGCCCATTCCTGTCCATGTCAGCGCCCCCGGCCGCGCCTTCGGCGCGCAGCGGCCGTACGTGGAGAGGGAGGGCCAAGGCGCCCTCGTGACGGCGCATCTGCCGATCAGCGTGCGGGGGGACCGCATGGGGATCCTCACCGTCCGCCTCCCCGAGGACGCCTACGACCCCGCGACCGAGAGCGAGCTGGGGGACGTGGCCGAAGTGCTGGGGCACGAGATCGTGGTCAGCGAGCGCGACACCGACCTGTACCTCCAGGCGCGGCGCGCGGACCGGCTGACGCTCGCCGCCGAGATGCAGTGGCAGCTCCTGCCGGGCCGCTCCTGCTCCCGCCCCGAGTACGAGATCGGCGCGCAGCTCGAACCGGCCTACGCGATCTACGGCGACAACTTCGACTGGTCCTCGTCCGCCGACCACCTCACCCTGACCGTCACCAACGGCATGGGGGAGGGGACCGAGGCCGCCCTGCTCACCAACCTCGCCGTCAACGCCCTGCGCAACGCCAGGCGCGCCGGCCTGTCCCTGGCCGACCAGGCGTACCTCGCCGACCAGGCCGTGTACGGGCACTACCACGGAGCCGTCCACCTCTCCGTGCTCCTGCTCCGCTTCGACCTGGCGACCGGCCGGACGGAGATCGTCGACGCCGGCTCCCCGAAGATGTGGCTGCTGCGGCAGGGCAGGGCGGAACCGGTGGAGCTGGAGGCCCAGTTGCCGCTCGGCATGTTCGAGGACACCATCTACACCGCGCAGTCCTTCCAGGTGGAGCCCGGCGACCGCCTGGTCTTCGTCAGCGACGGTGTCTACGACGTGGCGTCCCCCGCCGGTGAGCGCTACAGCGAGCGGGCCCTGGCGCGGGCCCTGGCCAGCACCCGTCTGCTGCCCGCCTCCCAGGTCCCCCGCGCGGTGCTCCAGGAGCTGGCCGGGCACCGCGGCCCCATCGACGCCGCCGACGACGCCATGGTCGTCTGCCTGGACTGGCGCGGCCGGAAGCCCACGGCCTGACCGGGGCCGTCCCGCCGCCCCCGCCGGGGCTGTCCGGCGTGCTCACCGCCCGGCGGTGAGCAGGGCGGGAAGCGCCACGGGAAGCGCCTCCCGCCAGTCCCGTGGGGGCGCGAGGCCCGCCGCGCGCCACCGGTCGTGCCCGAGCACGCTGTACGCCGGGCGGGGCGCCGGGCGCGGGAAGGCCGCGCTCGTGGTGGGGCGTACCCGCCCGGGGTCCGCGCCCAGCAGCCGGAAGGTCTCGCGGGCCAGGTCGCACCAGGTGCCGTCCCCGGCACCGGTGGCGTGGTAGACGCCGGGTGCCGCGTCCGCCGCCACCAGCGCGACGAGCTGCCGGGCCACGTCGGCGCTCCAGGTGGGCTGGCCGCGCTGGTCGTCCACCACGTCGAGGTGGGCGCGCTCCCGCTCCAGCCGGATCACCGTCCGGACGAAGTTGCCGCCGCCGGCCCCGTACAGCCAGGCCGTGCGCACCACGTAACCGCGCTCGGGCAGCACCTCCAGGACCGCCCGCTCGCCCGCGAGCTTGGTGCGGCCGTACGCCGTGCGCGGAGTGGGCACCGCGCCCTCGGCGTAGGGCGCGGACCCGTCGCCGCCGAAGACGTAGTCGGTGGAGATGTGCACCAGCGCGCATCCCGCCGCGGCGCACGCCTCCGCCAGGTGCCGCACCGCCGTGCCGTTGACGGCCAGCGCCGCCGCCTCACTGGTCTCGGCCTCGTCCACCGCGGTCCAGGCCGCGCAGTTCACCACGACCGAGGGGCGGTGGGCGGACAGGGCGGCGCGCACCGCGTACGGATCGCGCACGTCCAGGTCCCGCCGCGTCAGGCCCACCGCCCCGTCGCCCAGGCGGGCCAGGACGTCCCGGCCGAGCATCCCGCCCGCCCCGGTCACCAGCCAGCTCACAGCGCCGCCCGGTCCAGCAGCGGCTGCCACCAGGCGCGGTGCTCCCGGTACCAGGCGACCGTCGCGGCGAGGCCCTTGGTGAAGTCGGTGCCCGGCAAGTAGCCCAGTTCGTCGCGGATCCGGGTCCAGTCCACCGAGTAGCGCCGGTCGTGGCCCTTGCGGTCCGGCACGTGGTCGACGCTGGTCCAGTCGGCTCCGCACGCCTCCAGCAGCAGGCCGGTCAGCTCCCGGTTGGACAGTTCGGTGCCGCCGCCGATGTTGTACGTCCTGCCCGCCCGGCCCCGGGTGCGCACCAGCTCCACCGCCCGCACGTGGTCGTCGACGTGCAGCCAGTCGCGCACCTGGGAGCCGTCCCCGTACAGCGGCACCCGTCCGCCGCCGAGCAGCCGGGTGACGAAGAGCGGGACGATCTTCTCGGGGAACTGGTGGGGGCCGTAGTTGTTGGAGCAGCGCGTCACCCGCACGTCCAGCCCGTGCGTGCGGTGGTAGGCCAGGGCGACCAGGTCGCTGGAGGCCTTGGACGCGGCGTAGGGGGAGGTCGGCCGCAGCGGCTCCTCCTCCGTCCAGGAACCGGTCTCCACCGACCCGTACACCTCGTCCGTGGAGATGTGGACGAAGACACCGAGCCGGTGGCGCAGCGCCGCGTCCAGCAGTGTCTGGGTGCCCAGGACGTTGGTGCGGACGAACTCGGCGGCGCCCAGCAGGGAGCGGTCGACGTGCGACTCGGCGGCGAAGTGGACGATCTGGTCGTGCTCGGACACCAGCCTGTCGACCAGGTCGGCGTCGCGGATGTCGCCGTGGACGAAGGCGAGGTCGGGGTGGGCGCGCACCGGGTCCAGGTTGGCCGGGTTGCCCGCGTAGGTCAGCCGGTCCAGGACGGTCACCGTGACGCCCCCCGGGCCGTCCGGGCCCAGCAGCGTACGGACGTAGTGCGAGCCGATGAAGCCGGCGCCGCCGGTCACCAGGACACGGGTAACGGTCATGACGAGATCTGCACCTTGCTGTGATCGCCCAGCACCAGCCGGTGCGCGGCCGGGATGGGCGGGGCCGGGGTGATCTCGACGTTACGGCCGATGAGCGAGGCCTCCACGCGCCCCACGCCGAGCAGGGAGGAGCCGCTGAGCACGATGGAGTACTCGATCTCGCTGTCGGTGACCCGGCAGTTCTCCGCGATGGAGGTGGAGGGCCCGATGTAGGAGTTCTCCACCACGGTGCCCGCGCCGATGACGACCGGGCCGACGATGCGCGAGCCGCGCACGGTCGCCCCCTCCCCGATGCGCACCCGGCCGATGATCTCGGTGGCGGGGTCCACGGTCCCCTCGTTGCGCGGGGTGAGCAGCTCCAGGACGGACCGGTTCACCTCCAGCATGTCCGCCACGTTGCCGGTGTCCTTCCAGTAGCCGGAGACGATCGTCGAGGTGACGGTCCGCCGCTGGTCGATGAGCCACTGGATGGCGTGGGTGATCTCCAGCTCGCCGCGCGCGGACGGCTCGATGGACCGCACCGCCTCGTGCACGGCGGGGGAGAAGAGGTACACGCCGACCAGCGCCAGGTCGCTGCGCGGCGCGGCCGGCTTCTCCTCCAGGCGTGCCACCCGGCCGTCGACGTCCAGCTCGGCCACCCCGAAGGCCCGCGGGTCGGGCACCTTGGTCAGCAGGATCTGGGCGTGCGGGCGGGTGGCCCGGAACTCCTCCACCAGGTCGGTGATCCCGCCGACGACGAAGTTGTCGCCGAGGTACATCACGAAGTCGTCGTCCCCGAGGAACTCGCGTGCGATCAGTACGGCGTGGGCGAGCCCGAGCGGGGCGTGCTGGGGGATGTAGGTGATGTCCAGCCCGAACCGCGAGCCGTCGCCGACCGCCGCGCGGATCTCCTGCGCGGTCTCGCCGACGATGATGCCCACCTCCCGGATCCCGGCGGCGGCGATCGATTCGAGCCCGTAGAAGAGCACCGGCTTGTTGGCGACCGGCACGAGCTGTTTGGCGGAGGTGTGGGTGATGGGGCGCAGCCGGGTGCCGGCGCCACCGGAGAGGACGAGTGCTTTCACTGGAGCTGCCTGCCTGCTGGCCGGTACGGGGACAAGGTGCGGGGTGGGAAAGAGAGTTGGACGCCGCGCACGACGTACGGCCCTGAGCCGTACGGGTGATTTGATAAGTCCGTTTTACTGGGATAAGGCCGGTATGGAGAAGTAAGTACCGGTTCCAGTGTGTTAATCGGTGCTTCGCTGGTGCCGTTGGTATTGCTACGTTCGTCCACCATGAACGTCAGAATGTCGTCTCTGTCGTGGGATGTGCGGAAAGCTCGAATTGTCGTCATCGCCGTCGCGGCGGTCGCGTTCATCTCGAAGATGATGCTCGCGGCGTCCACCCGCGGGCCCGCCGACGTGCGGTTCTTCTGGGGTTTCGCCCGGGCGATCGCCCGGACGGACCCCATTCGCATCTACGTCGAGCCGATGCCGTGGCTGCCCGTCTACAACCACCCGCCCCTGGCGAGCTGGATGCTGCTGGGGATGGAGTGGCTCGCGCGGCAGCACGTGCCCTGGCGGCCGCTCATCCGCTTCCCCGCCTGCCTGGCCGACTTCGTCACGGTGCTGCTGGTGTTCGCGATCGTACGGCGCCGGGCGCGGCTGCGGACGGCCGTCCTGTGCGCCATCGGCGCGGCCCTGTGCCCGGTCCTGGTGGCCACCTCCGGCTACCACGGGAACACCGACTCGGTCGCCGTGATGTTCGCGTTCGCCGCGGCCTACCTGCTCGCCGACCGCCGGAGCCCGCTGGCCGCCGGGCTCGCCGCCGCCCTGTGCGTCAGTGTGAAGATCGTCCCGGTCGTGGTCGTGCCGCTGTTCTTCGTCGCCGCCTGGCGCGCCGGGCGGCGGTCACTGCTGCGGTTCACGGCCGGCTTCGGCGCGCTGTTCCTCGCCGTCTGGGGGCCGGTGATCGCCACCGTACCCGGCGGTCTCAGGGCCAACGTGCTGGAGTACGCCGGCGGCAACTTCAGCTTCTGGGGCATCGTCCGCTTCGCCCGCTGGGCCGGTGTGCCCGAGGACTACGTCACCCTGGTACGCGGCGACGGCCACTTCCTGATCGTCGCGGCGATCATGGCCGCCGGCGTCTGGCTCGCCTGGCGGCGCCCCGACGCCCTGCCCGTCGCCGTCGCCACCACCCTCGGGCTCCTGCTGCTGCTGAGCACCGCCTCGGGCGTGCAGTACCTCGCCTGGCCCGCGGCCGGGCTGTTCGTCGTCGGCCTGTGGCCGGGGCTCTCGTACGGAGTCGTCGTCGGCGCGGTGACCGCTTCGGTCTACTCCGGGCAGCGGCCGGTCCATTGGACCGACACCGAGATGGCGTTCGGCGCCCTCGGCTGGGCGGTGCTCGCCGTGGGCGTGGCCTGCGGCGTCCACCGCGTCCTGGCCGGCGCCGGGGCGGACGGCCCGCCACCGGTTCCGCGCATCGCCGGGCCGCGGGCCGGACACCGCACCGCCCCCACCACCCACTGAGCCGCCCACCGACGTCCCGACCTGTCCCCGACCCCCGCGAGAGTGGAGAAGCCCGTGACGGAAGGCCAGCCCCCCAGGATCGGCATCCTGGTGGTGGCGTACAACGCGGAATCGACACTGGAGAAGACCCTCGACCGGATCCCGGCGGACTTCCGCCCGAGGATCGCCGAAATCCTCATCCTCGACGACGCCAGCCACGACGCGACCTTCACCGCGGGCTGCCGCTGGTCCCAACTCGACGGCATGCCCCCCACCGTCGTCATGCGGCACACCAAGAACCTGGGCTACGGCGGCAACCAGAAGGCCGGCTACGCGCTCGCCGCCGAGCGGGGCCTGGACATCGTCGTCCTGCTGCACGGGGACGGGCAGTACGCCCCCGAGCTGCTGCCCGAGATGGTCGCCCCGCTCGAACGCGGCGAGTGCGACGCCGTGTTCGGCTCCCGCATGATGCGGCCCAAGGACGCCCTGCGCGGTGGCATGCCCGTCTACAAGTGGCTCGGCAACCGCGTCCTGACCCGCCTGGAGAACCGGCTGCTCGGCTCGGAGCTGACCGAGTTCCACTCCGGCTACCGCGCCTACAGCGTGGCCGCGCTGCGCCGTCTGCCCGTCGAACGCAACACCGACGCCTTCGACTTCGACACCCAGATCATCGTCCAGCTCGTCGACGCCGGCCTGCGCATCCGGGAGATCCCCATCCCCACCTACTACGGGGACGAGATCTGCTACGTCAACGGCATGCGCTACGCCAAGGACGTGGTCAAGGACGTCCTGGAGTACCGGCTGGCCAAGAAGGGATTCGGCACCTGCGGCTGGATCCCCAAGCCCGTCGAGTACGCCTTCAAGGAGGGCGACGGCTCCTCGCACGCCGTCATCCTGGACCGGATGCGCGACCTGCCGCCCGGCCGGGTGCTGGACGTCGGCTGCTCGGGCGGCCTGTTCGCCGAGCGCCTAGAAGCCCTCGGCCACCAGGTCACCGGCATCGACTGCGTCGAGGTGGAGGGCGTGCGCGACCGCTGCTCCGGCGGGTTCCTCCTGGCCGACCTGGAGGACGGCCTGCCCGAGGGCGTCGGGGACGACTACGACTACGTCGTCGCCGCGGACGTCATCGAGCACCTGTCCCGGCCCGAGTCCCTGCTGGCCGAGGCCCGCGGGGTGCTGCGCCCCGACGGGCACGTGCTGCTGTCCGTACCGAACTTCGGACACTGGTACTCCCGGCTGCGCGTCGCCCTGGGCATCTTCGACTACGACCGGCGCGGCATCCTCGACGAGACGCACCTGCGCTTCTTCAGCCGGGCCAGCCTGCGCCGCACCGTCCGCTCCGCCGGCTACGACGTGCTGTCCATCCGCGCCACCGGGGCGCCCTTCTGGTCGGTGTTGGGCGGCGGCCCCGCCGCCAGGGCGCTCGGCGGGCTGTCGAAGCTGCTCACCCGGGCCCGGCCCACCCTCTTCGGCTACCAGTACGTCGCCATGCTCACCCCGCACGCGGCGCGCACGATCGTCGCCGGGGAGCACATCGACGTCCAGGACATCCTCAACCGCCAGTTCGTCCCCACCGACCGGTCCACCGACCGCGTGGGTGTCTGAACCCGACGCCACCCGGCCGCCCGCCCCCTCTCCCCAAGGACCGCCCGCCGCCATGCCCACACTCAGCGTCATCGTGTCCGGCAGCGCCCCGCACAGCCGGCTGCGCGCCTGCCTGGACAGCGTCACCGGCCAGGACGTCCCCGACCTGGACGTCGTCATCGTCGTGGACGGCGCCGAAGACCCCGCCGGCCGCGCCGCGGACCGCGGCCGGGGCCCCGGTGACGCCCCCGCCCGGGCGCTCGCCCGGATCCACGAGGTGCGCGACCCGCGCGTCACCGTCGTACCCGTACCGCCCGGCACCCCCGAGGCGGCCGCCCGGGCCGCCGGGGCCCGCGCCGCCACCGGGACCCACCTGCAGTTCCTGTGCCCCGGCACCGACCTGCTGCCGGCCGGCGCGGCGGCCGCACTGGTACGGCGCCTGGAGGCGCTCGACGGCGCCGCCGACGTACTGCTGTGCGACCACCACCGGGCCACCTGGTGGGACGAGGCAGCGCCCAGCGGCGACACCGACGCCCTCGGCCGCGCCCACGGCACCCTCACCACGCTCGCCGCCCGCCCCGGGCTGCTGGACCTCGCCCCCGTCCTCGGCGCCCGTCTCATCAGCGCCGCCCTGGTCGCGGCCCACCCCGAACTCATCGGGACCGACGGCCACGACCAGCTCTACCTCGCGTACGCCGTGCTGCTGCTGGCCCGGCGGATCGCCGCCTGCGACACCGTGGCGCTCAGCCACCGCACGGACCGCCCGGCCCAGCGGCGCGCCGCCGGACCCGAACGCACCTTCGCGCTCTTCGGGCAGTACGAACGGCTGCACCAGCTGGCCGCCGGCGCCCCCACCGCCCTGCGCGCCCGGCTCTACGACCGGATGACCGGCGACTACCTGGCGGCCCTCGCCCGGCGCGACGAACTGCCGCCCGCCCTGATCAGCGAGTTCTTCCGGCACGCCGCCCGGCACGCCGCCGTCCTCCGGCCCGAGGGGCACCGGGGGCCCGGCGGCCTGGACGGCGTGCGCCACACACTCCTCGGCCACAACGCCTACCTCTGCTACCGGCTGCTGCGCCTGGCCAACGACCGGCACCGCGCCCTGCGGGCGGGCGCGGCCCCGCACGCGCGGCGGCTCGCCGCCGCCCGCGCCCGCCACCGCTACCGCCGGGCCCTGCGCCGGGACGTCGACGAGGACCTCGCCGTCCTCTCCGCGTACTGGGGGCGCGGTGTCCACTGCAACCCCGCCGCCATCGCCGCCGAGCTGACCGAACTCGCCCCCGACATCCGCCAGGTGTGGGTCGTGGAGGAGGACCGGGTGCCGCTGCTGCCGCCCGGCACCGATCACGTCGTGCCCGGCACCGCCCGTTACTGGGAGGTGCTGGCCCGCGCCAAGTACCTCGTCAACAACGTCAACTTCCCCAACGCCGTGGTCAAACGGCCCGGCACGGTCCACCTCCAGACCCACCACGGCACCCCGCTCAAGCTCATGGGCGTCGACCAGCGGCTCCACCCGGCCGCCGCCCGCGGCCTCAACTTCGACGCCCTGCTGGAGCGGGTCGACCGCTGGGACTACAGCCTCTCCGCCAACAGCCACTCCACCGAGACCTGGCAGCGCGCCTACCCCTCCGGCTTCCAGTCCCTCGACTACGGCTATCCCCGCAATGACATCCACTACCGGGCCACCGCCGCCGACGTCCGCGCCGCCCGCGCCAGGCTCGGCGTCCGCCCCGGGCAGCGGGCCCTGCTCTACGCCCCCACCCACCGCGACCACGAGGCCCGCTGGACGCCCCGCCTCGACCTGCCCGCCCTGGCCGAACGGCTCGGCGAGGACACCGTCCTGCTGGTGCGCGGCCACTACTTCCACACCGCCCTGCCGGGCCCCGGCCACCCGCGCGTCCTGGACGTCACCGGCTACGACCCGGTCGAGGAACTGGCCCTGGCCGCCGACGCGCTCATCACCGACTACTCGTCGATCATGTTCGACTACGCCAACCTCGACCGGCCCGTCCTCATCCACGCCGACGACTGGGAGACCTACACCCGGGTCCGGGGCGTCTGCTTCGACCTGACCGCCGAGCCACCGGGACCGGTCGCCCGCGACCAGGAGGAGCTGACCGGCATCCTCACCGACGGCACCTGGTGCGACGAGGCCGCGCGCAAGCAGCGGCACGACTTCCGGCTGCGCTTCTGCGAGTACGACGACGGGCGCGCCGCCGAGCGGGTGGTGCGCCGGGTCTTCCTCGGCGAGGGCGAGGAGAGCCTGCCGCCGGTGCTCCCGCTGGAGCGGCGCACCCCGGCCCCCACCCCCGAGGAGGCCGACCGCCGATGACCACGCTCCCCGAGGTGACCGTCACGGTCATCGTCCACAACGACGCCGAGCGGCTGCCCCGCGCGGTCGCCTCCGTGCAGGCCCAGACCCGCCGGGACATCGAGATCGTCATCAGCGACGACCACTCCACCGACGCGACCCCCGAGGTGGCGGCGGCCCTGGCCGCCCGCGACGAGCGGATCCGGGTGCTGCGGCTGGAGCGCAACAGCGGCGGGTGCGGCGCGCCGCGCAACCGGGCCGTCGAGATCGCCCGCGCGCCCCTGCTGATGTTCCTCGACAGCGACGACGAGCTGCCGCCGCGCGCCTGCGAGCTGCTGCTCGCCGCGGCGCGCGAGGAGCCCGACGCCGATTTCGTGATGGGCGCGGTCGAGCGCGTCCGCACCGACACCGGCGCCACCTCGACCTGGATGGCGCACCTGTTCGGGCGACGGCGGACGGTACGGGGCATCGCGGACGAGCCCCGGCTGCTGTTCGAACCGCTGTCGACCAACAAGCTCTACCGCAAGGAGTTCCTCGACCGGCACGACCTGCGCTTCCCCGAGGGCCTGCACTACGAGGACCAGCTCTTCACCGCCCAGGCGTACACCCTGGCGCGCGCCTTCACCGTGATCACCGAACCGGTCTACCGCTGGTACATCGCCCCGCACGCCGCGCCCGGGGCCGCCACCATCTCCAACCGGCGCCACCTGATCGGCAACGTCCGCGACCGGGTCACCGTCGCCCGGCTCATCGACGAGTTCCTCGCCGCCCGGGACGTCCCGGCGCGGGTACGGGAGGAGAAGGACTTCAAGTTCCTCTCCCACGACCTGGGCCTGTACGCCGGCGACCTGCCCTACCGCGAGCCCTCCTGGGTGGCGGAGTTCGCCGCCGAGATGGTGCCCTACCTGGAGGGCCTGTCGGACGCCGCGCTGGCACGCCTCGGCTGGGAGCAGCGGGTGGTCGTGGGTCTGCTGCGGGAGGGCCGGTACGAGGAGGCGCGGCTGGCCGCCCGGGGCGCCGGGCACGGTGTGGGGCCCCGCGAGACGGTCACCGACGAGCGGGGGCGCGCCTACTGGGGCGGGGTGCCGCCCCGGTCACGGGCCGGCCGGCTCGCCCTGGACCTGACCGGACTCGACCTGCCGGGCTGCCCGTTCGGCGCCGCCCGGTTCCGGCACGAGATCACCCGGGTGTCCCGGGGCCCGGGCGCCGCCGTGGAGCTGACGGTACGGACGTACGACCCGGGCCTGCGCCTGCCGCTCGCCCCGCAACCCGCGCTGCTGCACATCTCGCCGGCCGGGCGGCGGCTGACCACCCGGCTGCGGATGGACCCGGCCGGGCGCGGTGTCTTCGAGGGCTCGGCACGGCTGGACCTGGCGGCGGCCTCGCTGCCCCTGCACGGCTTCCGGGGCGCGCGCCACCCGGTGCTGGAGGTCACCGACGGGCGCACCGGCAACACCGGCGTGCTGCTGGCGCCGCTGGACTTCCCGCCCTTCGACGTGACGGTGACCGGCCCCAGGACCGGACGGCACCGCGTCACCGTGGAGCCCGAGGGCCGGGGCGCGGGCCGGCTGCAACTGCGCTGGCTGCCCGAGGGCCTGCTGAACCGGCTGCTCGGCCCGGTGGCGCAGCGCGGCCCGGTGCGCAAGGTCGCCAGGGCCCTGGCCGGCGGCTGAGCCCCGGCCGGCCGGGGCGCGGCGCGGGGCCGTGGTCCGAAGGCGATCGTGAGGAGGGTAGTCCGCCCGCCGGCCGCACCGGCGGATTCCGGCCAGATGCGGGCGGGGGGCGGGCGGACCGGGCGGACGCCCGTCCGGGCGGCGACGCGGGTCCCGGTCAGCGGCCGGCCGGGGTCTCGTGCGGCGGCCGGCGGCCGGCCGGGAAGACCTTCGCGCCCGCGTCGCCCGCCGCCGGGGCCGGACGGCGCTCCTCCAGCGGCACCACCGGCGGGAGCGCCGCCGGGTCCTCGCCGAGGAACACGTGCCGCACCACCCGCTCGGCCGCGTGGCCGTCGTCACAGGGGCAGAAGCGCGCCCGGAACGCGGCGCGCAGCTGCGCCGAGCGCGAGCCCCGCCAGTGGTCGGAGACGAAGATGTCGATCAGCTCGTCCTCGTCGCGGGCGACCGCGCCCGGCGGGAAGGCCCGCACGTCGAAGTAGGCGCCGCGAGCCGCCTCGTACGCCTCCCAGTCCGCGGTGTGCAGCACGATCGGCCGGTCCAGTCCCGCGTAGTCGAACATCAGCGACGAGTAGTCGGTGATCAGCGCGTCCGACGCCAGGCACAGCTCCTCCACCGAGGGGTGGCCGGAGACGTCGATGACGCGCGGGTTCTCGCAGGGCGGCGGCCCCTCGCCGCCGTGGGTGGGGTGGGGGCGGGACAGGATCACGAACCGGGGTCCGAGCGCCCGTACCACCCGGTCCAGGTCGAGCAGGCGGGGCTGGGGCCGCACGTAGTCCCGGTGGGTCGGGGCGTACAGCAGCGCGGTGTGTCCCTCGGGGACGCGCAGCGCCTCGCGCAGCAGCGCGACATCGGTGGCGGTGGCCCGCTGGAAGACGTCGCTGCGCGGGCAGCCGTACTCCAGCACCCGGTAGGCCGCCGGGTACACCCGCTCCCACACCATGCTGGAGTGCCGGTTGGCGGACACCAGGTAGTCCCACTTGTCGATGTCGCGCAGCAGTCGCGCGAAGTCCATGTCGCGCCCGGCGGCCGGGCGGTACTGGAGGTCCAGGCCCATGTGCTTGAGCGGGGTGCCGTGCTGGGTCTGGACCAGGAGCTGGCCCCGCCGCTTGACCAGCCGGCGGTCGAAGTTCACGTTGTTGACCAGGTACGTGGCCCGGGCCAGGGCCGTCCAGTAGGCGGCCGAGCCCGGCCGCAGCCGGCGGGTGGCGGGCGGCACGGTGTGGGCGTACGCCGGTGCGCAGATCCACGCGGTACGGATGTGCGGGGCCAGCTCGCGCACCCGCTCCTCCACGGCCGCCGGACTGCACGCGTACCCGCGGCTCCAGTAGGCGCTGAACACCGCGAGGTCCGCCCGCAGCGGCAGGCAGAGCTGGACGCGGTAGTGCGCCTGGAGCAGGGCGCCGCGCACCGCGCGCACCGCGGCGGAGCCGTACCGCCGGGCCCGCCGCAGCAGCGCGCGGGCCAGCGTGACGGCCCGGTAGGTGCGGTGGCTGCCGAGCCGGACCAGGGCGTGGCGCAGGCGCGTGGTGAACTTCGGGGTGGCGCCCGGGGTGCGGTAGCGGCGGTAGTGGGCGCGGGCGCGGCGGAAGAAGTCGGCGCGGGTGCCGCGCGGGAGCCGGCCGCGCGCGCTGAACACCGAGGTGAAGTGGTCGGCCATCCGCCGGAACAGCACCGGCCGCCAGCGCGCCAGCTCGGGCCGCGCGTCGATGAACGAGAAGACCCGCTCGTACTGGTCGAACAGGTCGAAGTGGCGGCGGCTGGTGGTGCGCAGGATGGAACCGGTGCGGCGCTGGCGGTAGTGCACGCAGACCCGGTCGAGCGTGGCGATCGTCCCGGCCGCCATCAGCGCCGGGTACGTCCACGGGGTGTCCTCGTAGAAGCCCGGCGGGAAGGTGAAGCCCTGGCGCTCGATGAACTCCCGCTTGTACGCCTTGTTCCACACCACCATCAGGACCTTCAGCAGCCCGGGCCGGTCGGCGAGCGGGAAGGGCGCGGGGCCCGCCTCGGTGAGGTGGCCGCGGAACTCGTTGCGCACCGCTCTGCCCGACCAGTAGACGCGGGCGTAGTCGTACACCAGCAGATCGGGCGAGCCGGTCTCCTTGAGACGGTGCGCGATCGCCTCGAGCGAGCCCGGTACGAGGGTGTCGTCACCGTCCAGGAAGAGCACGTACTCACCGGTGACCCGGGCGAGCCCGGCGTTGCGCGCGGGCCCCAGGCCGGTGTTCTCGGGCAGGTGCACGGCGACGACCCGGGGGTCGCCGGCCGCGAACTCGTCGATGATCGCCCCGCAGCCGTCCGGCGAGCAGTCGTCGACGACGATCAGCTCCAGGTCGTCGTAGGACTGGGCGAGCACCGACTCCAGGCACGCGTGCAGATACGCCTGGACCTTGTACGCGGGGACGATGACGGAGAACCGGGGCATGGCCCGGGAACTTCCGATGGACCGACCGGGTTACGCCCGCCGTGGCATCCGGGGGACGGCCGGCCGGTCCGCCCGCCCCCGTCACTTCACGGCGCCCGCCATCACACCGGAGACGAACTGCCGCTGGAAGGCGAAGAAGACGGCCAGCGGTATCACCATCGAGACGAAGGCGCCGGGGGCCAGGACGTCGATGTTGTTGCCGAACTGCCGTACCTGCTGCTGGAGCGCCACCGTGATGGGCGGGGACTCGGAGTCCGCGAAGATAAGGGCGATCAGCATGTCGTTCCACACCCACAGGAACTGGAAGATGCCCAGGGAGGCGATGGCCGGGCCGCCCAGCGGCATCACCACCCGGGTGAACAGCCGCACCTCTCCTGCCCCGTCGAGCCGGGCGGCCTCCAGCAGCTCACGCGGGATCTCCGCGAAGAAGTTGCGCAGCAGGAAGATCGCGAACGGCAGGCCGAACGCCACGTGGAAGAGCACCACGCCCAGGGTGGTCTCGAAGACCCCGATCTCGCCGAACAGCTCGGACACCGGGACCAGGGCGATCTGTACCGGGACGACGAGCAGGCCGACCACGGCCAGGAACCACCAGTCGCGGCCGGGGAACTCCAGCCACGCGAAGGCGTACCCGGCGAGCGACCCGATCACGACGACCAGGACGGTCGCCGGGACGGTGATCAGGACGGTGGACAGCAGGGAGCGGGTGATGGTGTCGTTGTCGAACAGGGCGGCGTAGTTGGCGGTGGTCAACTGGGCGGGGGCGGTCAGGGCCGTCCACCAGCCGCTGGCGTTGATGTCGGCGGGATCGCGCAGCGAGGACAGCAGCAGCCCGACGGTGGGCATCAGCCAGAACAGCGCGACCAGCACGAGGAAGACCCGCACGGCGCCCCCGCCCGCGCGGGCGGCGGCCCGCGCGGCCAGGGACCGCCGGGGTTCGGTCACGGTGCCGCTCATCGCCGGGCCTCCTTCCGGATGCGGCGGATGTTGAACAGCATCACCGGGATCACCAGCAGCAGCAGGAGCACGGAGATGGCGCTGCCCACGCCGAGGTGGGCGTCGGTGCCGAACGAGGAGCGGTAGAGCTGGAGCGCCAGGACGTTGGCGTCGTCCTGCACCGAGCCGGGCGCGATGATGAACACCAGGTCGAAGATCTTCAGTACGTTGATCATCAGGGTGACCAGGACGACCGCCAGGACCGGCGCGAGGAGCGGGACGGTGACGCGGCGGAAGACCTGCCACTCGTTGGCGCCGTCGACCCGGGCCGCTTCGAGCAGTTCGCGCGGCAGGCCCGCCAGACCGGCCGCGATGAGCACCATCGCGAACCCGGCCCACATCCATACGTAACTGCCGATGACGGCCGGGGTGACCAGGGACGGGCCGAGCCAGTCGACGCCGTTGTACGGTTCGCGGAAGTTCTCCCCCGGCAGGCGCAGCCGGGCACCGTCCGCCTCCGGGGGGAGCGTGAAGGTGCCGTCGGCGGCGGCCGTGGCGGTGGCGACGACCGCGCCGTCCCTGACCGCCTCGATCGTGAGCCCCTCCAGGCCCAGCTCCCGGGCGTCGACGGCGTTGAGCCGGCCACCGCCGCCCTTGGCGAAGTCCAGCCAGGCGGTGCCGGTGACCTCCTTGCCGCCCGCCGGCGGGACCGCGGCGGGCCGGGCGTCGTCCGGCATCCTCGGGGCCGCGACGCCGACCAGCGGCAACCGGACCGGCGTGCCCGCGCGCACCGGCTCCTTGGTGACGAACGCCCCGCCGCCCGCCGCGCGCAGCGGGTGCGCGGCCAGCGGCCGGGCGCCCGGGTAACCGGCCGACCCGGCGAAGGTGTCGTGCACGCCCACCCAGACGGCGTTGGCGACACCGCGGTCGGGGTCCTGCTCGTACACCAGCCGGAAGATGATCCCGGCGGCCAGCATCGAGATCGCCATCGGCATGAAGACGATCAGCTTGAAGGCGGTGCCCCAGCGGACCCGTTCGGTGAGCACCGCGAAGATCAGGCCGAGGGCGGTGGCGACGGTCGGCGCCAGGACGACCCACACCATGTTGTTCTTGACGGCGGTGAGGATGGTGTCGTCGGTGAAGATCTCGACGTAGTTGCCGAATCCGGCGAACCCCTCGCCGGACTGGTCGAAGAAGGAGCGGTGGACGGAGTACCCGATCGGGTAGACCACGAGCGCGCCGAGCAGCAGCAGCGCGGGCAGCAGGAACAGGGCTGCGACGAGCTTGCGGGTGCCGGTGACGCTCCTGCGCTGGGCCGGGGGAGGCGTGCCCCCCGCCGGGACGGCCGCTGTCACGGCGTCAGTCCTTGAACGCCTTGGCCGCGTCGGCCTCCAGCCGCTGCTGGGTGCCCGCGACGTCCTTCGGGTTCTTCAGGAAGTCCTGGAGCGCCTTCCACTCGCCCTTGCCGGGCGTTCCGCCGAACGACTGCGGCATCTGGTCCGACATGTCGAAGCGGAACTCGTCGCCCGCCGCGATCAGCGCCTTGGCGATGTCGCGCTGGACGTCATTGGGGTAGGCGGCCGGGTCCAGCGACTTGTTGGGGGAGATGAACCCGCCCTGAGCGGCCCACACGCGGGCCGCGTCGGGGGAGGCGAGGAAGGTGAGCAGCGCCTGGGCGGCCGGCTTGTCGGTGAGGGCCACCGCCACATCGCCGCCGGTCACCACGGGGGCCTGGGCGCCGGCCGCCGGGAAGGGGAACACCTTGGCGTCCGTACCGACCTTGGCCTCGGTCTGACCGATGTTGATCGAGACGAAGTCGCCCTCGAACACCATGGCGGCCTTGGGCTGGTCACCCCCGGTGAACGTCTGGGTGACGGACGCGGGGAACTCCGTCTGGAGCGCGCCGGCCGCGCCGCCGGCGATCAGGTCCGGTTTGCCGAACAGCTCGGCCAGCGTGGTGAGCGCCCGCTTCACGGACGGGTCGGTCCACTTGATCTCGTGCTTGGCGAGCTGGTCGTACTTCCGGGGGCCGGCCTGGGAGAGGTAGACGTTCTCGAACCAGTCGGTGAGCGTCCAGCCGTCCGCGCCGCCGACCGAGACGGGGGTGACACCCGACGCGGAGATCGTCTCGGCGGTGGCCAGGAACTCCTTCCACGTCCTCGGCGTGTCCGACGCGGAGACGCCCGCGTTCTCGAACACGGCGGTGTTGTACCAGACCAGCGACTTGTTGGCGGCCTTGAAGTACACGCCGTACTGGGTGCCGTCCACGGCGCCGAGGTCCCGCCAGCCCTTGGCGTAGTTCTTCGCCAGCTGGTCCTTGGTCGCGGCGCCGGCCGGCCGGGCCCACTCGCGCTCGACGGCCTGGTGCAGCGCGCCGACCTGCTGGAGCATCGCCACGTCCGGCGGGGCGCCCCCGGCGATCTTCGTACCGATGTAGTTGAGCATCGCGTCCTGCGTGGGGATGTAGGAGACCTCCGCCCCGGTGCGCCTCTCGAACTCGTCCAGGACCTTGCTGAACGCCTGCTGTTCGGGACCGGTCCACACCGCCACCACCTGGAGCTTCTGGCCGTCCAGCCTGGGCAGCCGGACGGTCTCGGCACCGCTCGTCGGCTGGGTGCCGCCGCTGCCGGCCGGCTCCCCGGCGCCGCCGTCGCCGTCACCGCAGCCGGCGAGCGCCAGGGCGCCGGCCGCCGCGGCGGCCAGCGCGGCCCTGCGGGTACGAAGTGCTGTGCGGCCCGTGCGAGCTGTGCGAGTCGTGCGAGTTGTGCGCATCACTGCCCCGTCTCTACTCCGTGCGCGTGCTCGTCCCGTCCGACAGGTCTACGCCCGGTGCCCGAGGCCCGCAATACCGCCTTCCGTGTCAAGTCGCCGATCGTGATGGGGTCGTGACGTCACGTCAGTGCGCCTGGGGCTGTACGGCGGTCAGCGGCCCGACCGGGGCGGCGTCCACCGACCGGGCGGCCCGCTCCAGCGCGCTGGCCAGCAGCGCCAGGTCGGTCGGCCCGTTGCCCAGTTCACGCACCGGGCGGCGGGCCGGCGGATCACCCATCCGCTCCCACTCCAGCGGCACCACGGTGGGCCGCTGGGTGGCGGTACGCGGGATGCGCCCGGTCACCCGGCCCCCCTGGAACGGTGTCACCCGGCCGTCCGGGTGGCCCAGCCGGCCGCGCCCGGGCGCCGGGTCGTCCGGCCCCGGCGAACCGGGCGGGGCGTCCAGCACGACGCGCAGCCGCGCCCCCCGGGCCAGCTCCGTGTCGGCCGTGCGGTCCGGGCGGGCGGAGGTCGCCACCAGGTGCACCCCGAGCCGGTGACCGTCGCGCGCCACGGCCTCCAGCGCCCGTACCACCGAACCGGCCGCGGGCCGCCCGGGGCTGCCCAGGGCGGGCGACACGAGGGCGTCGTAGTCGTCGACGAGGATCACCAGACGGGGCAGCGGGGGCGGGACGTCGGACCGGGCGGCGGCGGGGCGCAGCCGGAGCGTGGTGCTGGACGGCGTGTCGGGGGCGTGCCCGGCCGGAGGGGCGGCGGGGGCGGGTACGCGGGGGTCGGCCGGAGCCGGGGGACGCTGATCCGTGCCGCCCGGGCGGCGCTGGCCCACCAGCCGGTCGGCCACCTCGCGCCGGGCGTGCCACTCGGTGAACTCCTGGCCGCCCAGCAGCTCGGCGCGCCGCTTCAGCTCCGCCCCGAGGGCCTGCGCGAACGTCCGCATCCGCACCGGGTCCGAGGCGACCAGGTGCTCGATGGCGTGGGGCAGCTCGGCACAGGGCGCCAGGCCGTCACCGCGCTCGCCACCGGCGCCGTCGACCAGCAGCAGCCCGAGCCGGTCCGGGCGGGAGGCGGCGGCCAGCGAGGCCGCGACGGCGCGCAGCAGTTCGGTACGCCCGCTGCCCGCCGGTCCCTCGACCAGCAGATGCGGCCCCTCGGCGGTCAGGTCCACACAGAGCGGGCCGCGCGGGCCCGCGCCCAGTACGGCCGTGCCGTCGGGCGCGGAGGCCCACCGCGCCAGCAGGGAGGCGGGCGTGGCCCGGGCCAGGCCCAGTTCGTCCAGCAGACGGGCGGACGCGGGCAGCGCCATGGCGCCGCCGCCCCGCCCACGCGGGGCACCGCCCTCGGCGCGCAGCGGCGCCAGGGCGCGCGCGAACCGCTCGGCCCAGGCACCGGAGACCGCGTCCACGGTGCCCACGGTGCCGTGGCCCACCGGCTGCCCCCCGGCCGTGCGCATCAGGCGCAGCGCGGTCGCCACGTCGCCGGACAGCAGCGCGGCCGCGCCGCACTCGCGGAAGGGCAACGACGCGGCGCACGCGGTCTCGTAGGTCGCGGCGACCGGCGAGAGGGGCGAGGCGGCCGGGGTCTCCGCCAGGCAGATCAGGTGGACACCGGCCGCCGCGCCCGTCGCGGCGAGCCGGGCCGTGGTCTCGCGCAGCGCCGCCGAACCCGGGTCGCCGTCGACGATCATGACCGTGTACGTGCCGCCGGCCGCCGGGTCGAACGCGGCCGCGGCCTCGGTGACGGCCCTGCGGTCGGCGCTCGCCCAGTCGGGCCCCAGCGGCCCGTCGTCCAGGCGGCGGGTGAGCTCGGCGGTCCGCGCGGTGGCCTGGTCGCGGTCGTAGGCGAGGAGCAGCCGGCAGTCCTGGCCGTGCGCCGGGCGCAGGTGCGGCAGCCAGCCGAGCCAGCCCCACTCGCGCCTGCGGTCCTCCAGCGGCCGGGCCCGGTCGGCGCTGATCAGCACGATCTCCAGGTCGGTGGGCGGGTGCAGGGCGGCGAGCTGCGCCACGACCGAACGGGCCAGCCCGGCCAGCCGGGCGCGCGGCCCGGCGAGCCCGAGCGACCCGGCCTCGCGCAGGCCGACCGTGACCGGCACGGCGGGCAGGTCGGCCCGGTCGGTCGTGCCGAGCCGTACCGCCAGCGCCTCGGGGTGCCCGGGACCGCGCTCCCACAGCCGGGGCCCGGGGCCGAGGACAGTGAGCAGCACGGCGGACGGATCGGGCCAGGTCTCGGCGAGCGGCCCGCGCGGGTCACCGGCCGGGGCGGTGGGCGATCCGGTGCCGTACGGGTCTCCGGGTGCCGTGCCGTCGGCGGTGCGGGCGCTCCCGGCCAGCCGCCGCGCCCAGGCGCCTATGCCGCGCCTGCGGGGAGGTTCGTCGGGCATCTGGGTGCCGCGTGCGGGCGTGCGGTGGGCGGGGCCGGCGCCCTGGGCGGTGCCGTCGGAAGCCGGGGCGCCGGACGCGCCGGCGGGACCGCCGGGAGCGGCGTGGCCGGGCTGGACCGCGCCGGGCAGCGGGGCGCCCGGCAGCGGGCCACCGGCGAACGGGCCTTCGCCGGAGAGCGGCCGCCCGGGCAGCGGGGCGGAACCGGGAGCGGCGGCGCCGGGGGCGTGGTGGCCGGGCCGGGTGGTGGAGGGGAGCGGGTCGCCCGGCTGCGGGGCGGCCTGGTGGGGCACGGTCGCGCCGGTGCCCCGGGGCGGGGCGCCCCCGGCGGCGGCCGGGCCGCCGGAGCCGTACCCCGGGCGCGGATCGCGCCCGGCCGCCGGGTCCGCGCGGTGACCGCCCCGGGGCGGTACGCCGGCGGCCCCGCCGGAACCGGGCCCGGAAGCCGGGAGGGGGGCCGGGCCCGTGGCGCCGTACGGTCCGGCCGGCCCGGTGCCGGGGGCCGTCGCGTCCGGCGCCGCTCCGGCGTGGCGCACCCGCAGGTGGCCCTCGCCGTCCGGGGTGACCGGCAGCGGTGCGCCGTCCGCCCCGGGCGCGCCCGGCGTCAGCCGGAGCGACGACTCACCCAGCCGGAGCAATGCGCCCGGGGCGAGCCGCACCGGGCGGGGGCCGACCTCCTCGCCGTCCAGGGTGGTGCCGTTGGTCGAGCCCAGGTCGGCGACCGTGACCCGGCCGTCCTCGGAGACGGTCACCGCGCAGTGCAGCCGGGAGACGTCGGGGTCGTCCAGCGGGACGTCGGCGTCGGCCGAACGGCCGATCCGGATCTGCCCGCCGTGCAGCAGGTGGACGCCGCCCGCGTCCGGCCCGGCCACCACGTGCAGCCGTGCCGACACCCCGTCGGCGGCGGCGTGCTCCTCGGCCGGCACGTGCAGCGAGAGCACCGCGCCGTCCACCAGCGGTGGCTCGCCCAGGGTGCGGCGCTGGGCGTCCAGCCGCTCCCGGCCCGCGTACAGCACGACCGCGCCCGAGGTGTCGGGACCGGACACGGCGGCGGCCAGCCCGGAGGCAACGGCGGCCAGCGCGGTCCCCGCCGGGGCGGTGACGAGCACGTCGCAGGCGCGCCGCGCGGTCTGCCCGCCGAGCGGCGCCGCGAGGACGGTCAGCCGGATCTGCATCGCCGTCAGCGGTCCCTTCTGCGCGGCGCGCCGGCGGAGGAGTGGCCCGGCGATCCGGTGCTCTCCCCCCACCCGGCACGGACGCGTCGTCCGGTTCAGGTCGGCACGGACCGTGAGGCTTCCGCCCACGGTGAGCCGTGCTGGAGGCATCCTCGCACCCGCGACTGACAACCCGCCCGCGACCCACCCCCAAACGATCTTGAACGATCGGACACGGTCAGGAAAACGCCTGCTTGGCCAGGTATGGGGATCATGTGTGATCCCCCCGGATGTGCCGGCCCGGCAACCTCCGGCGCCCCGCGCACGTCTTCACCCTCGGCCGGTGCCCGGTGGACGACGACCCACCGGTAGGCCGCCCGGCGGCCTTACAGTGGGTCGGAACCCCGGGCGGACCCTCCAGGGAGGCCCGGGCCGAGCAAGGACCACGATCGCAGGGAGCGCATGACGTGCGGCCGGTAGGCAGCAAGTACCTGCTCGAGGAGCCGCTGGGGCGCGGCGCCACGGGCACCGTCTGGCGAGCCCGCCAGCGCGAGACAGCGGGCGCCGAGGCGGCCGTGCCGGGCCAGCCCGGCGAGACCGTCGCGATCAAGGTCCTCAAGGAGGAGCTCGCGAACGACGCGGACGTGGTGATGCGGTTCCTGCGGGAGCGCTCCGTCCTCCTCCGCCTGACCCACCCCAACATCGTGCGGACCCGCGACCTGGTCGTGGAGGGTGATCTGCTGGCCCTGGTCATGGACCTGGTCGACGGCCCCGACCTGCACCGCTACCTGCGCGAGAACGGCCCCCTCACCCCGGTCGCCGCCGCGCTGCTGACCGCCCAGATCGCCGACGCGCTCGCCGCCAGCCACGCCGACGGCGTCGTCCACCGCGACCTGAAGCCGGCCAATGTGCTGCTCGCCGAGCGCGACGGCCGGATGCACCCGATGCTCACCGACTTCGGCATCGCGCGCCTCGCCGACTCCCCGGGCCTGACCCGGACCCACGAGTTCGTCGGCACGCCCGCGTACGTCGCGCCGGAGTCCGCCGAGGGCCGCCCGCAGACCTCCGCCGTGGACATCTACGGCGCCGGCATCCTGCTGTACGAGCTGGTCACCGGCCGGCCCCCGTTCGCGGGCGCCACCGCCCTGGAGGTCCTCCACCGCCACCTGAGCGAGGAGCCGCGCCGCCCCTCGACGGTTCCCGGCCCGCTGTGGACGGTCATCGAGCGCTGCCTGAGCAAGGACCCCGACCGGCGCCCCAGCGCCGAGAACCTCGCCCGCGCCCTGCGGACCGTCGCCGCCGGCATCGGTGTGCACGCCACACCGGCCCAGATCGAGGCGGCCGACGGCGTCGGCGCGCTGCTGGCGCCCGACCCCGCCCCGGCCCCCGTCCCCGACACCCCGGGCGCGGCCGACCCCACCCAGGTCCTGCCCGCCGGCGCGGGCCAGTACGACGCCGGCGCCGCGACCAGCGTGCTGCCCACCGGCGCCCCGGGCGCGGCCGATCCGACCGCCGTGCTGCCCACCAGCGGCCCCGGCGGCCCCGGTGGCCGGAGCGGGGACGCCGACCAGACCGCGCTCATGCCCTCGCGCCCGGACGGACCGCCGCAGCCGGAGGAGCCGCACCCCTGGCAGAACCAGCTGCGCGCGGCCAGGGACCGCAACGAGCAGACGCAGATCCAGTACCTCGACCCGAGCCAGGACCCGCTGCGCCGCCGCCCGCAGCGCCGTCCCCAGCAGCCCGCGCAGCCGCCGCAGCAGCAGTACGCGCAGCCCCAGCAGCGCCCGCCGCAGCACCAGCGCTACGCGCCGCCCCCGCCCCCGCCCCCGCCGCAGCAGTACGCGCAGCCCCCGCGGCAGGGTTACGCGCCGCAGCACCACCAGCCGCAGCCGCCGCCGCAGCCCCGGCAGCAGCAGCCCCGGCAGCCGGCCCCGCGCCCGCCGCGTGAGCCGCGTCCGCCCCGGCAGCGCAGCGCCAACCCGATGCGGATCCCGGGCCTGGGCTGCCTCAAGGGCTGTCTGTTCACGATCGTCCTGCTCTTCGTCGCGGGCTGGCTGATCTGGGAGCTGACTCCGCTCCAGGACTGGGTCGCCCAGGGCAAGAGCTACTGGGAGGCCATTGGTGACGCCGTGGCGACGGTCAGCGACTGGATCTCGAAGCTGGGCGGGAGCTCCGGCACCCCGGCGCAGTAACCCTGCAGATTTGTCGACTTCCGGGGGATGATTTCCCCCCGGAGGTGAATAGCGGCGTCCGCGCCCGCGTAACTTGGTCGGGAAAGCCAGCCGCTGAGGGAGCAGTCTTGGCACGGAATATCGGCAGCCGGTACACGGCCCACCAGATCCTCGGGCGGGGCAGCGCCGGCACGGTGTGGCTGGGCGAGGGGCCCGAGGGGCCCGTCGCCGTCAAGCTGCTGCGCGAGGACCTCGCCTCGGACCAGGAACTGGTCGGGCGCTTCGTCCAGGAGCGCACCGCCCTGCTCGGGCTGGACCACCCGCGCGTGGTCAGCGTCCGCGACCTGGTCGTCGACGGCAACGACCTCGCGCTCGTGATGGACCTGGTCCGCGGCACCGACCTGCGCACCAGGCTCGACCGGGAGCGCCGGCTCGCCCCCGAGGCGGCCGTCTCGATCGTCGCGGACGTCGCCGAGGGCCTGGCCGCCGCGCACGCCGCCGGGATCGTCCACCGGGACGTCAAACCGGAGAACATCCTGCTCGACATGGAGGGCCCGCTCGGCCCGGGCGGCGCCCATCCCGCGCTGCTCACCGACTTCGGCGTCGCCAAGCTGATCGACACGCCCGGCCGCACCCGGACACCGCGCCCGGCGGGTGGCCCCTCCAGCCGCGGCATCATCGGCACGCCGGACTACCTGGCCCCGGAGATCGTGGAGGGCCTGCCGCCGCGCGCCGCCGTCGACATCTACGCCCTGGCCACCGTCCTGTACGAGCTGCTGGCCGGCTTCACCCCGTTCGGCGGCGGCCACCCCGGGGCCGTGCTGCGCCGGCACGTCACCGAGCGCGTCGTGCCGCTCCCGGGCATCCCGGACGAGCTGTGGCGGCTGATCGTCCAGTGCCTGGCCAAGGCCCCCGCCTCCCGCCTGCGCGCCTCGGAGCTGGCCGCCCGGCTGCGCGAGGTGCTGCCGCTCGTGGCGGGCATGCCACCGCTGGACGTGGACGAGCCGGACACCGAGCCGTCGGCCGAGCCGTACGAGGACGATCCGTACCCCACCGTCCCGGACGCCCCCCGCAGGGCGGCCGTCCCCCTGGTGCCGGGTGCCTCCACCGACTCCAACCGGGACACGCACACCTCGATGCGCGTGCCGGCCCCCGACGAGCTCTCCGGCGGGCCGCTGGGCACCGCCCGGGCCCCCCGCCCGGCCGGGGCGCGCCGCCCCGGCTCCGCCCGCAACAGGACCGCGGCGGTCCGCAAGCGCCGGTTCGCCCTCGGCCTGGCCGCCGTCGCCCTGGTGGCCGCGGCCGGGGTCGGCGGATACCTCGCCACCAGCGGCGACGGCCCCGCGCCACCGCCCCAGGACTCCAAGCAGTCCGCCCCGACGGGCCCCTAGACCCGCCCCGCCGGGGCCCCGCCCCGGGGTCCGGCGGGCGCCTGGGGGCCGGGCTGTCGCGGCCAGCCGTTACGCTGGTGTCGTGGCAGTCGTCGATGTATCCGAAGAGCTGAAGTCCCTCTCCTCGACCATGGGGTCGATCGAGGCCGTCCTGGACCTCGAGAAGATGAGGGCAGACATCGCCGTGCTCGAGGAGCAGGCCGCGGCCCCGTCCCTGTGGGACGACCCGGAGGCGGCGCAGAAGATCACGAGCAAGCTTTCGCACCTCCAGGCCGAGGTCCGCAAGGCCGAGGCGCTGCGGAGCCGGATCGACGACGTGGCGATCATGTTCGAGCTGGCCGAGAGCGAGGACGACGCCGACACCCTCGCCGAGGCCCAGTCGGAGCTGGAGTCGGTCCGCAAGGCGCTGGACGAGATGGAGGTCCGCACGCTCCTGTCCGGCGAGTACGACGAGCGCGAGGCCCTCGTCAACATCCGTGCCGAGGCGGGCGGCGTCGACGCCGCCGACTTCGCCGAGCAGCTCCAGCGCATGTACCTGCGCTGGGCCGAGCGGCACGGGTACGGCACGGAGGTCTACGAGACGTCGTACGCCGAAGAGGCCGGCATCAAGTCGACCACCTTCGTCGTCAAGGCGCCGTACGCCTACGGCACGCTCTCCGTCGAGCAGGGCACGCACCGGCTGGTCCGTATCTCCCCCTTCGACAACCAGGGCCGCCGCCAGACGTCCTTCGCGGGCGTCGAGGTGCTCCCGGTCGTCGAGAAGACCGACCACATCGAGATCGACGAGTCCGAGCTGCGCGTGGACGTCTACCGCGCCTCGGGCCCCGGTGGCCAGGGCGTCAACACGACCGACTCCGCGGTGCGGCTGACGCACATCCCCACCGGCATCGTGGTCTCCTGCCAGAACGAGCGCTCGCAGATCCAGAACAAGGCGAGCGCGATGAACGTCCTCCAGGCCAAGCTGCTGGAGCGCCGCCGCCAGGAGGAGCAGGCCAAGATGGACGCCCTCAAGGGCGACGGCGGCAACTCCTGGGGCAATCAGATGCGTTCGTACGTCCTGCACCCGTACCAGATGGTCAAGGACCTGCGCACGGATTTCGAGGTGGGCAACCCGCAGGCGGTCCTGGACGGCGAGATCGACGGGTTCCTGGAGGCGGGCATCCGCTGGCGGAAGCAGCAGGAGAAGTAACTTCCGCGCGGCTCCCGCCGCCCCTTCCCCTTCCCCTTCTTGCCCTGAGCGCCGGACCCGCTGTGACCGCGGGTCCGGCGCTCTGTGCTGTACGGAGTGCGATTCGCTTCCGCAAGCGACGAGGAGGCTTGCAGCTCGCTTTGTCGACAAGGCAACCAGCAGATCTGGCGCGGGAGTTCGGCTTTTACGTCACAGTTGCATCGTTGCAGGTCGGGCAGAGTTCATCATTCCGGGCATTTGGCGCGCAACCGCCTTGACGCTGATATGAAAAGTGGGAAAGCTGACGCGCGGCATGCGCATGACTGGGGCGGGTGTGATCGGGGGAGCCAGTACGACAGCCCCCAGTGTCCGCGGCCCCTGGCGCTGCTCCACTTACGCGACAGCTACTGGGGGTAGCAGGCAGATGACCAAGAAGACGCGGGTCCGCGTAGCGCGGATCGCAGCCGGCGCGGTGATCGCGGCCGGTGCGTCCCTGACCGCCGCGGGCGCCGCTTCGGCCACCGGGATCATCGACGTCCACGCCGAGACCGACGTGGTCTCCCTGGACGCCGGCCTGGGTGTGGGTGACCCGGGCGGTGTGGACGGCGGCCCGACCACCAGCGGTGGCTCCACCACCACGGGCGGCAACGGCAGCACCGGCGATGACCAGGGCGGCACCGCCGGGATCGGCGGTTCCGCGGTGATCGGGGGCTCCTCGGCCTCCGGCGGCGGTGAC